>NZ_JUEI01000024.1:0-65836 GCF_000802655.2 Paenibacillus sp. IHB B 3415
AGAGGCAGACCAGGGGAACTGAAACATCTAAGTACCCTGAGGAAGAGAAAACAATAGTGATTCCGTCAGTAGCGGCGAGCGAACGCGGAACAGCCTAAACCAAGGGGCTTGCCCCTTGGGGTTGTGGGACGTCTCACATGGAGTTACAAAGGAATATGGTAGGCGAAGAGGTCTGGAAAGGCCCGCGATAGAGGTAAAAGCCCTGTAGCCTAAACTGTGTTCTCTCCGAGACGGATCCCGAGTAGTGCGGGGCACGTGAAACCCCGTATGAATCCAGCAGGACCATCTGCTAAGGCTAAATACTACCTGGCGACCGATAGTGAAACAGTACCGTGAGGGAAAGGTGAAAAGCACCCCGGAAGGGGAGTGAAATAGAACCTGAAACCGTGTGCTTACAAAAAGTCAGAGCCCGATCTATGGGTGATGGCGTGCCTTTTGTAGAATGAACCGGCGAGTTACGTTTAACATGCAAGGTTAAGGTGAGAAGCCGGAGCCGCAGCGAAAGCGAGTCTGAATAGGGCGACTAAGTATGTGGACGTAGACCCGAAACCGTGTGATCTACCCCTGTCCAGGGTGAAGGTGCGGTAACACGCACTGGAGGCCCGAACCCACGCATGTTGAAAAATGCGGGGATGAGGTGGGGGTAGCGGAGAAATTCCAATCGAACTCGGAGATAGCTGGTTCTCCCCGAAATAGCTTTAGGGCTAGCCTCGGTGAATGGAGTGGTGGAGGTAGAGCACTGATTGGGTGCGGGGCCCGCAAGGGTTACCAAGCTCAGTCAAACTCCGAATGCCATTAACTTCTTGCCGGGAGTCAGACAGTGAGTGCTAAGATCCATTGTCAAAAGGGAAACAGCCCAGACCATCAGCTAAGGTCCCCAAGTGTGTGTTAAGTGGGAAAGGATGTGGAGTTGCACAGACAACCAGGATGTTGGCTTAGAAGCAGCCACCATTGAAAGAGTGCGTAATAGCTCACTGGTCGAGTGACTCTGCGCCGAAAATGTAACGGGGCTAAACACACCACCGAAGCTATGGCTAGATGCAGAGGCAGACCAGGGGAACTGAAACATCTAAGTACCCTGAGGAAGAGAAAACAATAGTGATTCCGTCAGTAGCGGCGAGCGAACGCGGAACAGCCTAAACCAAGGGGCTTGCCCCTTGGGGTTGTGGGACGTCTCACATGGAGTTACAAAGGAATATGGTAGGCGAAGAGGTCTGGAAAGGCCCGCGATAGAGGTAAAAGCCCTGTAGCCTAAACTGTGTTCTCTCCGAGACGGATCCCGAGTAGTGCGGGGCACGTGAAACCCCGTATGAATCCAGCAGGACCATCTGCTAAGGCTAAATACTACCTGGCGACCGATAGTGAAACAGTACCGTGAGGGAAAGGTGAAAAGCACCCCGGAAGGGGAGTGAAATAGAACCTGAAACCGTGTGCTTACAAAAAGTCAGAGCCCGATCTATGGGTGATGGCGTGCCTTTTGTAGAATGAACCGGCGAGTTACGTTTAACATGCAAGGTTAAGGTGAGAAGCCGGAGCCGCAGCGAAAGCGAGTCTGAATAGGGCGACTAAGTATGTGGACGTAGACCCGAAACCGTGTGATCTACCCCTGTCCAGGGTGAAGGTGCGGTAACACGCACTGGAGGCCCGAACCCACGCATGTTGAAAAATGCGGGGATGAGGTGGGGGTAGCGGAGAAATTCCAATCGAACTCGGAGATAGCTGGTTCTCCCCGAAATAGCTTTAGGGCTAGCCTCGGTGAATGGAGTGGTGGAGGTAGAGCACTGATTGGGTGCGGGGCCCGCAAGGGTTACCAAGCTCAGTCAAACTCCGAATGCCATTAACTTCTTGCCGGGAGTCAGACAGTGAGTGCTAAGATCCATTGTCAAAAGGGAAACAGCCCAGACCATCAGCTAAGGTCCCCAAGTGTGTGTTAAGTGGGAAAGGATGTGGAGTTGCACAGACAACCAGGATGTTGGCTTAGAAGCAGCCACCATTGAAAGAGTGCGTAATAGCTCACTGGTCGAGTGACTCTGCGCCGAAAATGTAACGGGGCTAAACACACCACCGAAGCTATGGCTAGGATCGACTTCACTGCGCCTTTGAGGCGTGTTTATCCGGATTGACATTGATGCCGTACATCATCCACAGGGATGAAAGGCTAAATGCTTCCAGGGGATAAACACAAGGCTTCGAAGCTGGAGTGAAGTCGATCCTGGGGTAGGGGAGCGTTGTATGTAGGTTGAAGGTGTACCGTAAGGAGCGCTGGACAGCATACAAGTGAGAATGCCGGTATGAGTAACGAAAAGATCAGTGAGAATCTGATCCGCCGAAAGCCCAAGGTTTCCTGAGGAAGGCTCGTCCGCTCAGGGTAAGTCGGGACCTAAGGCGAGGCCGAAAGGCGTAGTCGAAGGACAACAGTTTGAAATTACTGTACCACCGTAATCCGCTATGAGCGATGGGGTGACGCAGGAGGGTAGTGACGCGGACTGATGGATATGTCCGTCTAAGCAGTGAAGAGGCAGACCAGGGGAACTGAAACATCTAAGTACCCTGAGGAAGAGAAAACAATAGTGATTCCGTCAGTAGCGGCGAGCGAACGCGGAACAGCCTAAACCAAGGGGCTTGCCCCTTGGGGTTGTGGGACGTCTCACATGGAGTTACAAAGGAATATGGTAGGCGAAGAGGTCTGGAAAGGCCCGCGATAGAGGTAAAAGCCCTGTAGCCTAAACTGTGTTCTCTCCGAGACGGATCCCGAGTAGTGCGGGGCACGTGAAACCCCGTATGAATCCAGCAGGACCATCTGCTAAGGCTAAATACTACCTGGCGACCGATAGTGAAACAGTACCGTGAGGGAAAGGTGAAAAGCACCCCGGAAGGGGAGTGAAATAGAACCTGAAACCGTGTGCTTACAAAAAGTCAGAGCCCGATCTATGGGTGATGGCGTGCCTTTTGTAGAATGAACCGGCGAGTTACGTTTAACATGCAAGGTTAAGGTGAGAAGCCGGAGCCGCAGCGAAAGCGAGTCTGAATAGGGCGACTAAGTATGTGGACGTAGACCCGAAACCGTGTGATCTACCCCTGTCCAGGGTGAAGGTGCGGTAACACGCACTGGAGGCCCGAACCCACGCATGTTGAAAAATGCGGGGATGAGGTGGGGGTAGCGGAGAAATTCCAATCGAACTCGGAGATAGCTGGTTCTCCCCGAAATAGCTTTAGGGCTAGCCTCGGTGAATGGAGTGGTGGAGGTAGAGCACTGATTGGGTGCGGGGCCCGCAAGGGTTACCAAGCTCAGTCAAACTCCGAATGCCATTAACTTCTTGCCGGGAGTCAGACAGTGAGTGCTAAGATCCATTGTCAAAAGGGAAACAGCCCAGACCATCAGCTAAGGTCCCCAAGTGTGTGTTAAGTGGGAAAGGATGTGGAGTTGCACAGACAACCAGGATGTTGGCTTAGAAGCAGCCACCATTGAAAGAGTGCGTAATAGCTCACTGGTCGAGTGACTCTGCGCCGAAAATGTAACGGGGCTAAACACACCACCGAAGCTATGGCTAGATGCTTTGCATCTGGGGTAGGGGAGCGTTGTATGTGGGTTGAAGGTGTACCGTAAGGAGCGCTGGACAGCATACAAGTGAGAATGCCGGTATGAGTAACGAAAAGATCAGTGAGAATCTGATCCGCCGAAAGCCCAAGGTTTCCTGAGGAAGGCTCGTCCGCTCAGGGTAAGTCGGGACCTAAGGCGAGGCCGAAAGGCGTAGTCGAAGGACAACAGTTTGAAATTACTGTACCACCGTAATCCGCTATGAGCGATGGGGTGACGCAGGAGGGTAGTGACGCGGACTGATGGATATGTCCGTCTAAGCAGTGAAGCTGATGTGTAGGCAAATCCGCACATCAATAAGGCTGGGCTGTGATGGGGAGCGAAAATTGTAGTAGCGAAGCTGGGGTAGGGGAGCGTTGTATGTAGGTTGAAGGTGTACCGTAAGGAGCGCTGGACAGCATACAAGTGAGAATGCCGGTATGAGTAACGAAAAGATCAGTGAGAATCTGATCCGCCGAAAGCCCAAGGTTTCCTGAGGAAGGCTCGTCCGCTCAGGGTAAGTCGGGACCTAAGGCGAGGCCGAAAGGCGTAGTCGAAGGACAACAGTTTGAAATTACTGTACCACCGTAATCCGCTATGAGCGATGGGGTGACGCAGGAGGGTAGTGACGCGGACTGATGGATATGTCCGTCTAAGCAGTGAAGCTGATGTGTAGGCAAATCCGCACATCAATAAGGCTGGGCTGTGATGGGGAGCGAAAATTGTAGTAGCGAAGGTCATGATCTCACACTGCCAAGAAAAGCCTCTAGCCAGGAGAAGGTGCCCGTACCGCAAACCGACACAGGTAGGCGAGAAGAGAATTCTAAGGCGCGCGGAAGAACTCTCGTTAAGGAACTCGGCAAAATGACCTCGTAACTTCGGGAGAAGAGGTGCCTCGGTAGGGTGAATAGCCCGAGGGGGCCGCAGTGAAAAGGCCCAAGCGACTGTTTAGCAAAAACACAGGTCTGTGCGAAGCCGCAAGGCGAAGTATACGGGCTGACGCCTGCCCGGTGCTGGAAGGTTAAGGGGAGTGGTTAGGCCGAAGCTGTGAACCGAAGCCCCAGTAAACGGCGGCCGTAACTATAACGGTCCTAAGGTAGCGAAATTCCTTGTCAGGTAAATTCTGACCCGCACGAATGGCGTAACGACTTGGGCGCTGTCTCAACGAGAGATCCGGTGAAATTTTAATACCTGTGAAGATGCAGGTTACCCGCGACAAGACGGAAAGACCCCATGGAGCTTTACTGCAGCTTGATATTGAATTTGGGTACGATCTGTACAGGATAGGTGGGAGCCGTTGAGGCAGGAGCGCAAGCTTCTGCGGAGGCGCCGTTGGGATACCACCCTGATCGTATCTAGGTTCTAACCTAGTGCCCTTACCGGGTACGGGGACCGTGTCAGGCGGGCAGTTTGACTGGGGCGGTCGCCTCCTAAAGAGTAACGGAGGCGTTCAAAGGTTCCCTCAGAATGGTTGGAAATCATTCGCAGAGTGCAAAGGCATAAGGGAGCTTGACTGCGAGACCTACAAGTCGAGCAGGGACGAAAGTCGGACTTAGTGATCCGGTGGTACCGCATGGAAGGGCCATCGCTCAACGGATAAAAGCTACCCTGGGGATAACAGGCTTATCTCCCCCAAGAGTCCACATCGACGGGGAGGTTTGGCACCTCGATGTCGGCTCATCGCATCCTGGGGCTGAAGTAGGTCCCAAGGGTTGGGCTGTTCGCCCATTAAAGCGGTACGCGAGCTGGGTTCAGAACGTCGTGAGACAGTTCGGTCCCTATCTGTCGTGGGCGCAGGAAATTTGAGAGGAGCTGTCCTTAGTACGAGAGGACCGGGATGGACGTACCGCTGGTGCATCAGTTGTTCCGCCAGGAGCATGGCTGAGTAGCTACGTACGGACGGGATAAGCGCTGAAAGCATCTAAGCGTGAAGCCCCCCTCAAGATGAGATTTCCCAATTAGTAAGACCCCTTGAAGACGACGAGGTAGATAGGTTGGAGGTGGAAGTGCAGCAATGCATGGAGCTGACCAATACTAATCGGTCGAGGGCTTATCCAAATTTCGAACAACGCAGATTCGTTTCGGATTCAGTTTTCAGGAATCAATTCCTGAAGCATTTACGCTGTAAATGCCCGTTTGGTGGCGATAGCGGAGGGGTTCCACGCGTACCCATCCCGAACACGACCGTTAAGCCCTCCAGCGCCGATGGTACTTGGACCGAAGGGTCCTACAAGTCGAGCAGGGACGAAAGTCGGACTTAGTGATCCGGTGGTACCGCATGGAAGGGCCATCGCTCAACGGATAAAAGCTACCCTGGGGATAACAGGCTTATCTCCCCCAAGAGTCCACATCGACGGGGAGGTTTGGCACCTCGATGTCGGCTCATCGCATCCTGGGGCTGAAGTAGGTCCCAAGGGTTGGGCTGTTCGCCCATTAAAGCGGTACGCGAGCTGGGTTCAGAACGTCGTGAGACAGTTCGGTCCCTATCTGTCGTGGGCGCAGGAAATTTGAGAGGAGCTGTCCTTAGTACGAGAGGACCGGGATGGACGTACCGCTGGTGCATCAGTTGTTCCGCCAGGAGCATGGCTGAGTAGCTACGTACGGACGGGATAAGCGCTGAAAGCATCTAAGCGTGAAGCCCCCCTCAAGATGAGATTTCCCAATTAGTAAGACCCCTTGAAGACGACGAGGTAGATAGGTTGGAGGTGGAAGTGCAGCAATGCATGGAGCTGACCAATACTAATCGGTCGAGGGCTTATCCAAATTTCTTAGAGCGCAGATTCGTTTCGGATTCAGTTTTCAGGCGATCAAGCCTGATACACCTTAAGCTGCATGTCCTTTCTGGGGACTGATCTTTTCTCGCAGCGATTTCGAGAAGCGGAAGCTTCGAAAAATCATGTTTGGTGGCGATAGCGGAGGGGTTCCACGCGTACCCATCCCGAACACGACCGTTAAGCCCTCCAGCGCCGATGGTACTTGGACCGAAGGGTCCTGGGAGAGTAGGACGCCGCCAAGCACATGAAGCCATTGTTGAGCAATCGACAGTGGCTTTTTTGGTTTGTGCAGGGTTGTGGAAAAGCTGTGGATAAATTTCAGTAACTACTGAAAACTTACGCACATGTGGATACAATTTCAGGAAGAAGTCTTTTCCCTGATAATGTGGACTGAAACGCATATTCAGGCGAATGAGTCAAGAGAAAACCTAAGTAATCCACTGTTTTTGTGGATAAAAAGTGAATTTTGTGGATAGATAAATATGAATCGTGGATAACTAATTTTTGCCGGGAAGAAACTCTTTCCGGTTTTTTGTTTTACTGTACAAAACCTGTGGATAACTTTTGTTCACGGGCTATTTTTGTACCTCATTAGCTTCTGGACAATTTGAGAGTGCAAAGGCATAAGGGAGCTTGACTGCGAGACCTACAAGTCGAGCAGGGACGAAAGTCGGACTTAGTGATCCGGTGGTACCGCATGGAAGGGCCATCGCTCAACGGATAAAAGCTACCCTGGGGATAACAGGCTTATCTCCCCCAAGAGTCCACATCGACGGGGAGGTTTGGCACCTCGATGTCGGCTCATCGCATCCTGGGGCTGAAGTAGGTCCCAAGGGTTGGGCTGTTCGCCCATTAAAGCGGTACGCGAGCTGGGTTCAGAACGTCGTGAGACAGTTCGGTCCCTATCTGTCGTGGGCGCAGGAAATTTGAGAGGAGCTGTCCTTAGTACGAGAGGACCGGGATGGACGTACCGCTGGTGCATCAGTTGTTCCGCCAGGAGCATGGCTGAGTAGCTACGTACGGACGGGATAAGCGCTGAAAGCATCTAAGCGTGAAGCCCCCCTCAAGATGAGATTTCCCAATTAGTAAGACCCCTTGAAGACGACGAGGTAGATAGGTTGGAGGTGGAAGTGCAGCAATGCATGGAGCTGACCAATACTAATCGGTCGAGGGCTTATCCAAATTTCGAACAACGCAGATTCGTTTCGGATTCAGTTTTCAGGAATCAATTCCTGAAGCATTTACGCTGTAAATGCCCGTTTGGTGGCGATAGCGGAGGGGTTCCACGCGTACCCATCCCGAACACGACCGTTAAGCCCTCCAGCGCCGATGGTACTTGGACCGAAGGGTCCTGGGAGAGTAGGACGCCGCCAAGCACATGAAGCCATTGTTGAGCAATCGACAGTGGCTTTTTTGGTTTGTGCAGGGTTGTGGAAAAGCTGTGGATAAATTTCAGTAACTACTGAAAACTTACGCACATGTGGATACAATTTCAGGAAGAAGTCTTTTCCCTGATAATGTGGACTGAAACGCATATTCAGGCGAATGAGTCAAGAGAAAACCTAAGTAATCCACTGTTTTTGTGGATAAAAAGTGAATTTTGTGGATAGATAAATATGAATCGTGGATAACTAATTTTTGCCGGGAAGAAACTCTTTCCGGTTTTTTGTTTTACTGTACAAAACCTGTGGATAACTTTTGTTCACGGGCTATTTTTGTACCTCATTAGCTTCTGGACAATTTGCTTGATATACTCAATCTGAGCAACCATTGGACTCTATCTCTATAAATTCATTAACGGGGTGAGCAGCATGGAAATAAGGCAATTGCATGCAGATGATTTTGAAGAAGGCTTAGGCTTGTCTGAATATGCTTTTCAGTACAAGGTGTCCGGAGAAGACAGGGAACGCGCCAGAGAGAAGTTCAAGCCGGAACAAATATGGGGAGTATTCGAAGGACCAAGTTTAAGTGCCAAGCTGGTACTTCTTCCGCTTCAGGCATACATACAGGGCAAGCCCGTATCTATGGGCGGAATTGCGGGTGTAGCCACGTGGCCGGAGAACCGCAGGCAGGGATATGTGGCCAAGCTGCTGACCCATGCGCTGCAAACAATGAACGAGGCGGGTCAAACGCTGTCTTTTCTGCACCCGTTTTTAATCCCCTTTTACCGGAAATTCGGCTGGGAGATCTATTGTGAATATAAGAAATACAACATACCTGTGAATAAATTTCCGCGGAAGGCTGAAATACAGGGTTCTGTGAAACGCGGTGCGGCTAATGTTGAAATATTACAGCAGCTGTACAACTCATTTGCAAGCCGTTATAATGGCACGCTCCTGCGTGATGAGGACTGGTGGAGAGACAGTGTACTCGATGAGGATACACATCAGTGTGTGTTTTATTCGGAGCAGGGTGAACCGGAAGGGTATGTGCTGTATAAAATAGTGAACAAAGAACTGGTCATTGATGAATTTGTCTATCTGAATGAGAAGGCCCGCCAAGGGCTGTGGACTTTTCTGGCCAACCATGACTCGATGATCACCGGAGCTTCATTGAAGCTGGTTCCCTCTGATGACATCCTGCCGTATTTGCTTCCCGACCCGCGGATTGCCCAGGAGAATTATCCGTACTTCATGGCACGCATTGTCAACGCCAAAGCCTTTATAGAGAATTTGTCTTTCCATGCGCTGAGCGGTATCCGGGAACGGCTGCTTTATATTGAAGATGAGCATGCCCCCTGGAATAACGGCCTGTGGCGTTGGATAGTAGCTGAACATGGGGAGGTATCATTTACTCAGATCCAAGGAGACAGATCAAACGCTGATCTTATATGCAGTATTGGTACACTTACCGCGCTGTTGATGGGATATAGACGTCCAGTTGAAATGGCCCGGTATGGACAGTTATCCGGTACACATGAAGCTGTAGATTGGCTGGAGAAGCTGATCCCGCAGGCGCAAACGGCTTTATTTGATTTTTTCTGACAAACCTGAAGGCTCTTCTGCTTACCGTAGAAGCAGGGGAGCCTAATATACATATCCCCTTGCAATGGGATCCGTGAAGCTATTCGGAATACAATGCGGCTAAAAAGTAAAAAATAAGAGCAACCACTTGGAATTCAGTGAGAATATGTTATAATATGAAAAAAGTCAAAGAAAGTCAAAGTCAACGCAAGCTCGACAGCAGTGTTCTTAGGATTGTAACAGTTGGTGGTCTGGCTAAGTACGAAGGCTGTTGCAGCCGATTCGCACTTCGGTCCCCGGGTTAAATTCTTTAGAGCTATGTATGGACGGCGGACGTTGACACAGCACAAGCTTAACCAAGGCTTACACACTGGAGGATGAGTGATGCGTAATATCTCCGATATTATTGAACAATATCTGAAGAATATTTTGCATGAAAGTCCCGAAGGTACGGTGGAAATTCAGCGCAATGATCTGGCGGACCAGTTCTCTTGTGTGCCGTCGCAGATCAATTACGTCATCAGTACACGCTTTACTTTGGAAAAGGGATATGTAGTGGAGAGCAAACGCGGCGGTGGAGGTTATATCCGGATTCAGCGCTTCGAGCTGCCTCAGAATGTGGCACTGTATGCACATCTGAACTCCACAATAGGGAATGATATTGACCAGAATTCCGCCGAAGGACTGATTTATCAGCTGGAGGAGGCCCGTTTTCTCTCCAAGCGTGAAGCGTGTCTTATGCGGTCTGCTGTTTCCAGGGAATGCCTGACGGTTAATCTGCCGTACCGGGATGAGATTCGTGCCAAGCTAATGAAGGCCATGCTAATCTCTTTGTTAGGTAAATAATTGTCAAAATGTGAGGGAGGGACACCGCTCATGCTATGCCAGGAATGCGGGGTCAAACCGGCTACACTCCACTTCACGAAGATCGTGAACGGAGAGAAGACAGAATTTCATATTTGTGAAAGCTGTGCGCGGGAAAAGGGGGAGCTCATCCCCGGTACTGCCGGAGGATTCTCCATACACAGCTTGCTTTCCGGGCTGCTTGATCTGGAGAGCGCAGGCAAGGGCAAGTCAGAGGCCGCACAGACTGTGCAGGGGCTGCAGTGTGAGAACTGCGGTATGACCTATTCACAGTTCAGCAAGCTTGGACGGTTCGGCTGCAGCTCCTGCTACAAATATTTTGACAGCACGCTGGACCCGCTCTTCAGACGGGTACACGGAAGTACGGCCCATGTGGGCAAGCTTCCCAAACGGGCGGGTGCACAGATCATGTGTAAACGCCAAATTGATGAGCTGAAGCAGGAATTACAGCAGAGCATTATGCAGGAGGAGTTTGAAACTGCAGCTGAGCTGAGGGACAGAATCCGCAAACTTGAAAAAGAAATGCCACAAGAGTAAAGTCTTTGATATATAGGAGGGGATTCCACATGTCAAGTCTCCGGTTTACCGAACAAGCACTTAGTGACTGGATGCGCTGCGGCGGGAGTCATTCCGAGATTGTTATCAGCAGCCGCATGCGTATCGCCCGTAATCTGGAGCACCTTCCTTTCCCGCTATTGGCGTCTGCGCAGCAGTCGGAAGAGGTGCTGGAGCAGCTTGCTCCTGTATTTCAGGGAGAAGCCTCCGCGGATTTCGGCAACTTTCAGCTGCTGAGACTGGATGAGCTCGATGAGCTGGATAAAAAAGTACTGGTGGAGAAGCATCTGATCAGTCCTAATCTGGCTGATGATTCCAAAGGCGGAGCAGTCATTCTTAATGAGGACGAGTCAGTCAGCATTATGATCAACGAGGAGGATCATCTCCGCATTCAATGCCTGTTTCCGGGTCTGCAGGTGAGAGAAGCCTGGGTAAGGGCAACAGCCATCGATGATATCTTTGAGGCTGCTGTCAATTACGCTTTTGATGACCGCAGAGGATACCTGACCAGTTGTCCCACCAATGTGGGAACCGGGCTCAGAGCCTCGGTAATGGTTCATCTGCCGGCATTGGTTATGACCCATCAGATTAACCGAATTCTATCCGCTGTTAATCAGGTCGGTCTTACCGTTAGAGGAATTTATGGTGAAGGCAGCGAAGCAGTAGGGAATATCTTTCAGATTTCCAACCAGATTACGCTTGGTCAGACCGAGAATGAGATTATTGAGAATCTCCACAGCGTAGTCACCCAGATTATAGAGCATGAGCGGAACGCGCGTGAACGCCTGCTTGTGGATTCCGCCCTGCGGATTACCGATCGCATCAAACGTTCATACGGGATTCTAGCCTACGCGGCTGTGATGGAGCTTAAAGAGTCAGCACAGCGGCTCTCCGATCTGAGGCTTGGTGTAGATTTGGGGATACTGGAAGGGCCTTCGATTTCAGTGCTTAATGAGCTGAATGTCAAGACTCAGCCGGGTTTTCTGCAAAAGCTGTTCGGCGACGAGCTTTCGTCCACCGAACGCGATATGTACCGGGCGAAGCTGCTCCGGGAAACACTGGGATCACAACATTAATTATAGATATATATTATCCGTGGAGGTGCAGGAGATATGATGTTTGGAAGATTTACAGAACGCGCACAAAAGGTGCTGGCGCTGGCGCAGGAAGAAGCCGTACGTTTGGGACACAACAACATTGGGACAGAACATATTTTGCTCGGACTGATTCGTGAAGGTGACGGCATAGCCGCCAAGGCACTGATCGGACTCGGTCTGGGTCTTGAGAAGATTCAGGATGAAGTGGAAACGCTGATTGGCAGAGGTCAGGAACAACCGACCAACATCGCTTATACTCCTCGTGCCAAAAAAGTTATCGAGCTGTCTATGGACGAAGCCCGCAAGCTGGGACATACGTACGTGGGCACAGAACATATCCTGCTCGGACTCATCCGGGAAGGAGAGGGCGTAGCTGCCCGTGTGCTGAACAATCTCGGTATCAGCCTGAATAAGGCCCGTCAGCAGGTGCTGCAGCTTCTGGGCAGCAGTGAAGCCACTTCAAGCCATAGCGGTGCTCCGGTTAATGTCAGCACACCAACGCTGGATGGTCTGGCCCGTGACTTGACTGCCTATGCCAAGGACGGCAACCTCGACCCTGTTATCGGCCGCAGCAAGGAAATTGAACGTGTTATTCAGGTGCTCAGCCGCCGTACCAAGAACAATCCGGTGCTGATCGGTGAGCCAGGGGTTGGTAAAACAGCAATTGCTGAAGGCCTGGCCCAAAAGATCATCAATAATGAAATTCCGGAAACCTTGCGCGACAAACGCGTAATGACCCTGGATATGGGTTCTGTAGTTGCCGGTACGAAATACCGCGGTGAGTTCGAAGACCGCCTCAAAAAAATCATGGATGAGATTCGCCAGGCAGGCAATATCGTGCTCTTCATCGATGAGCTGCATACCCTGATCGGAGCCGGTGGTGCGGAAGGTGCAATTGATGCCTCCAACATCCTGAAGCCCGCTCTGGCCCGTGGTGAACTGCAGTGCATCGGTGCCACAACGCTTGACGAATACCGCAAATACATTGAGAAAGACGCAGCGCTCGAACGCCGCTTCCAGCCGATTACGGTGGATCAGCCTTCTCCTGCAGAAGCTGTACAGATCTTATTCGGTCTTCGGGACCGTTATGAAGCCCATCACCGGGTGAAGATTACGGATGAAGCTATTGTGGAAGCTGTGAAGCTGTCCGACCGCTATATCCCTGACCGGTTCCTGCCGGACAAAGCGATTGACCTGATAGATGAAGCAGGCTCCAAGGTAAGACTTAACTCTTACACCATCCCGCCGAATCTGAAGGAACTCGAAATGCGTCTGGATGATATCCGCAAGGAGAAGGATTCCGCTGTACAAAGCCAGGAATTCGAGAAGGCTGCAGCGCTGCGCGATACCGAGCAGAAGATCCGTGAAGAGCTCGATACCACGAAGAACCAGTGGAAAGAGAAGCAGGGCCGTACGGACTCCCAGGTTACGCCTGAGGATATCGCACAGGTGGTTGCCAGCTGGACCGGCATTCCGGTCAGCAAGCTGAAGGAAGAGGAGACCGACCGTCTGCTCAATATGGAATCAATACTGCATGAACGGGTAATCGGCCAGGATGAAGCCGTTAAGGCTGTCAGCCGGGCACTCCGCCGGGCGCGTGCGGGTCTGAAGGATCCGAAACGACCAATGGGCTCCTTCATCTTCCTCGGTCCAACCGGGGTCGGTAAAACTGAGCTGGCACGGGCACTTGCCGAAGCCATGTTTGGTGACGAGAATGCGGTAATCCGCATCGATATGTCGGAGTACATGGAGAAGCACTCTACCTCCCGTCTGGTCGGAGCGCCTCCAGGCTATGTAGGATATGAAGAAGGCGGACAGCTGACTGAGAAGGTGCGCCGCAAACCGTATTCCGTTGTCCTGCTGGATGAGATTGAGAAGGCTCACCCAGAAGTATTCAATATTCTGCTGCAGGTACTGGAAGACGGCCGTCTGACCGACTCCAAAGGCCGTGTAGTCGATTTCCGCAATACCTTAATTATCCTGACCTCTAACGTAGGCGCACAAGCGATCCGCAAGAATTCGACTCTGGGCTTCACCGCGGTACAGGATGCCGGTGCCGATTACGGCAATATGAAGGGCAAGGTAATGGAAGAGCTGAAGAAGAGCTTCCGCCCTGAGTTCCTGAACCGGATCGACGAGATTATTGTCTTCCACTCTCTGGATGAGAAGCATATCGCCGAGATCGTTACCCTGATGTCCGAGGAGCTGCGCAAGCGTCTGCGTGAATATGATGTAGACTTCCTGCTTACCGACGGCGCCAAGGCGTTCCTGGCCAAAGAGGGCTATGACCCGGCCTTCGGTGCCCGCCCGCTCCGCCGGGCGATTCAGAAGCACATCGAAGACCGCCTTTCCGAAGAGCTGCTTAAGGGCAACATCAAGAAAGGTGATTCCCTCAACATTGATGAGGTGAACGGTGAGCTTGTGGTAACCAAAGTGGAAGTGCCGGCCGAGCTCTCCCTGGAGAAGGAAGAGAAGGAAGTCGAAACTGAATAATTTTCCAGCAATATGAAACAAAGCTCCCGCTCCTCCGTATAGAGGGGCGGGAGCTTTTATATGTCCGGAGTGATTAATTCTGCCCTGAATCAGGCAGGTTAAGGAGGACGCAAACGAAAAGTAGATCTTAAGTGACCTTTCGTTCAGTGTGCAGAAATGGTAAACTTTGATTAAGAGAAAATTATCCGCAATTTTAGCAAGTTCGGACTGTAAGGAGCGCACATGGCCAAACCAAAAACAAAATTTTTCTGCACCGAATGTGGTTACGAATCACCGAAATGGTTCGGGAAATGCCCGGGCTGCCAGGAATGGAACTCAATGGTGGAAGAAACGGAAAGCGTAGTCAAAACACAAGGCATGAATGCACCTATTTTTCAGAGTAAAGAAAAGGCGCAATCGATCATAAATATAGAAAGTGACAAAGAGCCGCGTATCCTGACAGGCATCGGAGAGCTTAACCGTGTGCTTGGCGGCGGTATCGTACCCGGCTCGCTGGTACTGGTCGGTGGCGACCCCGGAATCGGGAAGTCCACATTGCTGCTGCAGACATCGCACGCCCTTACAACCCAGGGGCTCCGCGTTCTGTATATCTCCGGGGAAGAATCAGTGCGCCAGACCAAGCTTCGGGCTGACCGCCTCGGGGCGTTGTCGGCGGAACTGTATGTTCTGTGTGAGACGAACATGGAGAGCATTGAAGAAGCAATCGAGCAGATTAAGCCGCAGTTTCTGGTCATCGACTCGATTCAGACGGTATTTATGCCTGAAGTGACTAGTGCACCAGGTAGTGTAACTCAGGTGCGGGAATGTACGACAAGATTTATGCGGATTGCCAAAATCCGTGGAATCGCAACGGTACTTGTAGGACATGTAACGAAAGAAGGCGCAATTGCCGGTCCACGGATGCTGGAGCATATGGTGGACTGTGTGCTCTATTTCGAAGGAGAACGTCATCATACGTACCGGTTGCTGCGGGCGGTGAAGAACCGCTTTGGCTCAACCAATGAAATCGGTATTTTCGAGATGGGTGAGGTTGGGCTTACCGAGGTGGAGAACCCTTCCGAGCTGTTCCTTTCTGAGCGGCCGCTCGGAGTAGCCGGTTCCGCGGTTGTAGCCAGCATGGAAGGCACAAGACCAGTGCTTGTCGAATTACAGGCGCTGGTTGCAGCAACCCATTTCCCTTCGCCCCGCAGAATGTGCACAGGTATGGATCATCAGAGAATGGCGCTGATCATTGCTGTCCTGGAGAAACGGATGGGCATGTTCCTGCAGAATCAGGATGCTTACCTCAATGTTGCCGGAGGTGTTAAGCTGGATGAGCCGGCGGTGGATCTGGCTGTCGCCATCAGTATTGCTTCCAGCTTCCGGGATATTCCGACCAAGCCGTATGATGTGTTTTTTGGGGAGGTAGGACTTACCGGCGAGGTGAGAGGGGTGTCACGCGCAGAGATGCGGGTGAAGGAGGCCGCTAAGCTCGGCTTCCGGCGGGTAATTATGCCTGAGAAAAGCATGAAAGGCTGGAAGCATCCGCAGGATATCCAGATTATAGGCGTCAGCACCGTAGCAGATGCACTAGCGGTCGCGTTAGATTAGGGGGCACAGGGACATGAAAGAATACAATCCATTAGATAATATGAATGATCTGCTTAGAATGGCCGCACCCGGAACACCTTTCCGGGAGGGGCTGGAGAATGTGCTGCGCGCGAAGACCGGGGCACTTATTGTTGTCGGATACAGTCCGGAAGTGATGGAAGTTGTCGATGGCGGATTCTCCATTAACTGCGATTTTTCACCCAATTATTTATACGAGCTGGCCAAAATGGACGGAGCGATCATTCTGAGTGAGGATCTGAAGCGGATTCTGTATGCCAACACCCAGCTGATCCCCGATTCCTCCATTTCATCCATTGAGACAGGTATCCGTCACCGGACCGCTGAACGGGTGGCTAAACAGACCGGCAAACTGGTTGTTTCCATTTCCCAGCGGCGGAATATAATCACCCTGTATCAGGGCTCTATCCGCTATGCGCTGAAGGAGATAGGAGCGATTCTGGCCAAAGCCAATCAGGCGATTCAGACCTTAGAGAAGTACAAAGCCGTGCTGACACAGGGGTTGACTAACCTTTCTGCTGCCGAATATGAGGGGCTTGTGACGGTTGCTGAGGTAGTCGGCGTGATCCAGCGGGTAGAAATGGTATTGCGGATCAAAATGGAAATTAAGCGATATATTAACGAACTCGGCAATGAAGGCCGGCTGATCAGCATGCAGATGGAAGAACTGGTCGGAAATACAGAGGAAGAAGCCTGGCTTCTGTACAGAGACTATGCAAGAGAGGAGCAGGAGGACAAAATCCGCGAAATTATCGCCGGGCTGAAGCGAAGCAGTGACGATGAACTGATGGATGACAACCATATTGCCCGCTTGCTGGGCTATTCCTCCAC
This sequence comes from Paenibacillus sp. IHB B 3415, assembly GCF_000802655.2. Classification (NCBI taxonomy): domain Bacteria; kingdom Bacillati; phylum Bacillota; class Bacilli; order Caryophanales; family Paenibacillaceae; genus Paenibacillus; species Paenibacillus sp. IHB B 3415. Next base: position 16,763 of record NZ_JUEI01000024.1, read on the forward strand.
GGCTATTGCATCCGAGGAAGCCGTAACTCCGCGCGGTTACCGTCTGCTCAACAAAATTCCGCGGCTGCCGAATGTGATCATCCACAATCTGGTGGAACGCTTTGAAATGCTGCCTAATCTGATGACGGCGAGCATTGCTGAACTTGATGAGGTAGACGGCATTGGCGAGGTCCGCGCACGTAATATTCAGGACGGACTGAAGCGGCTCCAGAAACAAGTTCTTATTGACAGGCAAATGTAAATAACATACAATCACGTAATATTGGGAACCCATGAAGTTCAAAGTAGGAAAATTGAGGTGAAGAAATGATACAAAAATCAATTCCGAGTCTTTTTACCATCGGTAATCTGATGCTTGGAATGTTTGGTATCATGATGGCGTTTGACGGTAAGCTGAGCATGGCCGCTATCATGGTGATTATCGCTATGCTGCTCGACGGGCTCGATGGCCGTGTTGCGCGCGCGCTGAAGTGTGAGAGTGAGTTCGGCAAGGAGCTGGATTCCTTATCCGATGTAGTATCTTTCGGTGTGGCGCCAGCGCTGATCATGTATCTCACAAGCCTGCAGGATTTGAACTCTGCACTAGGATGGACTATTACAGCGATTTTCCCGGTGTTTGGAGCTTTGCGTCTGGCCCGGTTTAATGTCCGCCCGGGGATTCCGGGATATTTTGTAGGATTGCCGATTCCTGCTGCAGGTGGCGTTCTGGCCACGCTGGCACTTTTTCATAAAGATGTATCTGCACCGTTTATGATTGTCGCTACCCTGCTGCTGTCTTACCTGATGGTTAGCACGGTGAAGTACCCTAACTTCAAGAAGATCGGCTTCCCCAAAAAGGCAGTTATAGGTGCACCTGTAGTAATTGTGATCGCCGTAGCGGTAGCCGTTGTTTTCCCTGAACAGATTGCCAAGCTGATCTTTGCTTTGCTTGCGTTATATGCCCTATACGGGTTCAGGCAGAGTCTGGGCCTCTTGACAGCCCGCCGTCAACGCCGCCGCAGGAAGAGACATGCGGAAGATAAGGTGTATCACTCCAAGAACGGATAGTCCTAACTACGTAATTATTACTTTTTTTATCTATACAGAAAAGGGACGCCGCCGCAGGAAGAGACATGCGGAAGATAAGGTGTATCACTCCAAGAACGGATAGTCCTAACTACGTAATTATTACTTTTTTTATCTATACAGAAAAGGCTGTGCCCTCCCTGACTCAGGAGAAGGCACAGCCTTTTCTGTATTTGTAACGGATGAAGGAGAGCGCGGGCTGCCCTGCTAGGACAAGTTAAATAATCCGAGTGTAGCGCATTTTTGCGATTCCTTTGACACAACCTCGTCCATATTAATATCGAGCAAATTGCAAAGTGCAGACATATAGAACAGCTCGCGGCCCAGTTCTGAGGCAATGACTTCCCGGCAGTTCTCACACAGTTCACCTTCAAGGTGGGTTCCGGCAAGCTCTTTGGCTTGTTCAAGTCCCAAAGCCGGTTCGAAGACCTGCTTGGTTGCGTGCAGCTGAATGCAGCCGCATTCAGTAATGGATTTGACGACAGCTCGGTTGACGGATGCACTGCTCTGTCCGTTCTTGGACATTACATCCAGAAGACTGCGGTGACGGAGCAGCAGTTCGGAAACTTGATCCTGGAAAGCCTGTAAACTTGGTGCGCTCATTTTCCATTCACCCCTGGGTTCGTAATTGAGTTCATTATATGCCAGGGCCTCCCCTGTTTTCAACAAGGAATAGAAGTTTACGGCAAGCTTTGCAGACCAGGAAATTAATGGATTCAGAAAAAATAACGGCCCCCCGGATTATCGTCCTAAAAATTGGAACATACTGGTGAGGTATAGATGATTTTTGGATGAATAGAAGGAGGTGCTGGTTATGTGGAAAAAGATTATTTTGACGCTTGCCGGGTTATGTGGAGCCTGGTCCGGTTATTCGCTATATCATGCGGCAGAAAGAGGGTTCCCGGAAGGCATGGGAAAACTGGGTGATAGCTTGCCTGTGGAAGGAAGCATTTTGTTTGCGGTGCTGGGTGCCATTATTTTTTTGATTGCGGGGACGTTATGCGCGGATTGGGCGAGTACAAAACTGCAGGAGGCGGTTCAGTATTGTTCGCGCATACCGATGAGCGAACTCGCTGCAGGCGCTGCAGGACTTACAGGAGGTCTGCTGCTGTCACTGCTGCTGTATCCAGTCATGGCTTGGCTGGGCAAGGCCGGAGAGCTGCTGCAGGTGGCAGCAACCCTGGCTCTGGGTTATTTGGGCCTGCGGATCGGGCTGGAGAAGAAGGAAGAGCTGGCTTCGCTTTGGACTACCGGACGCTGGGGGCGTTCTGCTGAACCGGAGGGACGGGGACCTGAGGAGCATAAGATTCTTGATACGAGCGTTATTATCGATGGCCGGATTGCCGATATCTGCAAAACGGGTTTCATTGAAGGAACCATCGTTATTCCCGAGTTTGTTCTTGAGGAGCTTCAGCATATCGCGGATTCGTCAGATCTGCTGAAGCGCAACCGCGGACGCAGAGGGCTTGATATCCTAAACAAGATCCAGAAAGAACTGGATGTCAAAGTGCTGATCTACGAGGGTGATTTCGAGGAGATTTCCGAAGTGGACAGCAAGCTGGTCAAGCTGGCTAAGGTGCTGCATGGCAAGGTTGTTACCAATGACTTCAATCTCAACAAGGTTTGCGAGCTCCAGGGCGTATCGGTGCTGAACATTAACGATCTGGCCAACGCGGTGAAGCCGGTGGTTCTGCCTGGTGAGGAAATTATTGTGCAGGTGATCAAAGACGGCAAAGAACATGGACAAGGCGTGGCTTATCTTGACGACGGCACCATGATTGTCGTGGAAGGCGGCCGTGATTATATCGGCAGTACGATGGAGGTTCTGGTTACCAGTGTGCTACAGACTTCCGCAGGCCGGATGATTTTTGCCAAACCGAAGCTGCTGGAAAAAGCGCAATAAGGGTAAGTCAGCCCCTGGAGCGGTCTTATAGGCTTGGAAATGCCGTCCAAACACGTTATGATGGGGATATACGTGAAAGACAGGAGCCGAAAGAATGTCAAACAGTGTAGGCGCCGTTATAGTGGCGGCAGGCAGAGGGACACGAATGGGAACGGCAGAGAGCAAACAATATCTGCTGCTTCAGGGCAAACCGATTATCGTGCATACCCTTGAGGTATTCCAGAAGCATGAACTCATCTCTGAAATCGTGCTTGTCACCGGTGAAGAGGATGTGCAGCGCTGCCGGCAATGGGTACAGGCCTACAAGCTGGACAAAGTGTCTGTTGTTATTCCGGGAGGGGCTGAACGCCAGCACTCGGTACGCCGGGGATTGGGAGAACTTACGACCACCTGGGTAATGGTACATGATGGTGTCCGGCCTTTCGTACAGGGCAGTGAGATTGAAGCTTGTTATGAACGGGCCAGATCTGCCGGAGCCTCTGTGCTTGCAGTTCCGGTTAAGGATACGATCAAGCAGGTGGATGGCGAAGGCAATGTGCTGTCTACGCCGGACCGGCGAAGTCTGTGGGCGATTCAGACCCCGCAGACTTTTCGTTTGTCCGAACTGTTGTCAGCCTACGACGAGGCAGAGCGTGACGGCTTCCTCGGTACAGATGACTCCAGTCTGGCGGAACGCAGCGGAATTACCGTTTCTGTAGTAGAAGGAAGCTACAGGAATATTAAGATTACGACACCGGAAGACCTGGATTTCGCTGAATTCACAGAAAGAAGCAGGGGAGAGGAACAGAGATGATCGCTGTAGGACAAGGATTTGACGTGCATCAGTTGGTGGAAGGAAGGCCGTGTATCATTGGCGGAGTGACTATTCCCTATGAAAAGGGGTTACTGGGACACTCTGACGCGGATGTGCTGCTGCATGCAATAAGCGATGCTATACTGGGGGCGCTTGGACTGGGGGATATCGGCAGACATTTTCCAGATACCGATCCTGCCTTCAAGGATGCAGACAGCTTGAAGCTGCTGGAGCATGTATGGGCGCTTGCCCGTGACCGGGGATACCGGCTGGGAAATATAGATTCGACCATCATTGCCCAGAAACCCAAAATGGCGCCTTATATTCCGCAAATGACCGAGGTTATTGCCCGTGCACTGGATGCGGACCTCTCAAAGGTCAATGTAAAAGCGACAACTACCGAGCAACTCGGCTTCGCCGGACGCGGAGAAGGAATTGCTGCACAATCTATTGTCTGTCTGCTCCAAGATGTGATATCATCTTGAGATGGCTGAAGTAACAATAGCCTAATTTTAACCAATATGAAGCGGAGGGAAAACCATGACGGATCAAGTCCGGGTGCGTTACGCACCGAGCCCTACGGGACATTTACATATCGGAAATGCCAGAACGGCGTTGTTTAACTACCTGTTCGCCCGCAATCTGGGCGGCAAATTCATTATCCGGATCGAAGATACAGACCTTAAGCGTAATATCGCAGAAGGCGAAGAAAGCCAGTTGAAATATTTGAAATGGCTGGGAATGGATTGGGATGAGAGCGTAGATGTAGGCGGCGAATATGGCCCTTACCGCCAGACAGAACGTCTGGATCTGTACCGTGTCTACTGGCAGGATCTGCTGGACCGCGGCCTTGCTTACCGCTGCTATTGTACAGAAGAGGAGCTGGAAGCAGAGCGTGAAGAACAGACTGCACGCGGCGAAACCCCTCGTTATTCGGGCAGACACCGTAATCTGACGGAGGAGCAGCGCCTTGCCTATGAGGCGGAAGGCCGTATTGCCAGCATCCGTTTCCTGGTTCCGGAAGACCGTACTTATACCTTCAATGATATCGTTAAAGGCAGCATTTCGTTCAACACCAAAGAAATGGGCGACTTCGTCATTGTGAAGAAGGATGGTATTCCAACCTATAACTTCGCTGTAGCTGTAGATGATCATTTGATGGCCATCTCCCATGTGCTGCGCGGGGAAGACCATATCTCCAACACGCCGCGTCAGCTCATGATCTATGAAGCTCTTGGCTGGGAAGCGCCGCTGTTCGGCCACATGACACTGATTGTCGGCGATGACCACAAGAAGCTGAGCAAACGGAATGAATCGATCATTCAGTTTATCGAGCAGTATGACCAGCTTGGCTATCTGCCGGAAGCGCTCTTCAACTTCATCACATTACTCGGCTGGTCGCCGGAGGGTGAGGAGGAGATCTTCAGCAAGGAACAGCTGATCTCGATCTTCACTGCCGACCGTCTGTCGAAGAGCCCGGCTGTATTCGATACGAACAAGCTGGCACATCTCAATAATCATTATATCAAGCATGCCGATCCTAAGCGGATCGCGGCACTTGCTATTCCCCATCTGCAGAAGGCGGGACGTCTGCCGGAGGTTCTGAGTGATGAGCAGCAGATATGGGCGGAAAGCCTGGTTGCGCTGTATCAGGAACAGATGAACTCCGCTTCGGATATTGTGGGGCTCTCCGAGCTCTTCTTCCGCAGCCATCTGGAACTGGAGACGGAAGCGGCACAAGTACTTGCCGAAGCCCAGGTTCCTGAAGTGCTCTCCGCTTTTCTCGCTAAAGTGGAAGCTGCCGAGGATTTCGGCGCTGCCAATATGGCTGTGCTGATCAAAGAAGTCCAGAAAGAAACCGGACACAAAGGTAAAGCGCTGTTTATGCCGATTCGTGTCGCTCTGACCGGTCAGATGCATGGCCGTGATTTGAATGCGACCATCGCGCTGCTTGGCCGGGAACGGGTCATCGAACGTCTGAAATCGCAGATCAAAGGCGCATAAACCGGGGGATATGAGGGTAGAACCCCTTGTCAGCCCTGCGGCTTTTCGCTAAGATAGAAGAATATAATAACTAATAATAGCTGTGATCAGGAAAAGTACGCGTATACGGGCAATTGCCAGAGAGAATAACCGCTGAGGGAGATTTCCCTTGCAGGCTGGGAGTTATTCATTTGTCTGCCGCTGAACATGCACCTGTGAGCTGCACGGTTGAGCGTCCCTGTCTGTCAGGGGACAGTAGACTGTGCCGGGGACGTTGCCGTTACAGACGCCAAGAGGAACACCGCATGCACCTGCCGCGAAGATAACGGCAGTCTGATTGTGCGTATGTTCAAGCAGAGTGGGACCACGGTTAAACGTCTCTGCAGCATTATGCTGCAGGGGCGTTTTTTGTTGAAATATAAGGATACCGATTGAATGCTCACAGCATACAGATGAATAGAGCAAGTGGGCTGAAGACACTATCTTCCTTTGCGCACCTGTAAACAGGAGGTGGGGAAGTCAAAGAAGAGGGGAACCGTGATGTTTAAGCATATCAAGTCGGACATTCGGGCAGTATTCGACAACGATCCCGCTGCCCGCAGCAAGTTCGAGGTTGTCTTCACCTACGCCGGGCTTCATGCTATATGGGCACACCGGATTGCCCACTCTTTTTATAAACGCCGCTGGTTTACACTGGCACGCATCGTATCGCAGATGAGCAGATTTATGACCGGAGTGGAGATTCATCCGGGTGCGGTTGTCGGCAGCCGGTTGTTCATCGACCATGGAATGGGTATAGTCATTGGTGAAACCTGTGAGATTGGTGACGATGTCATTATCTATCAGGGGGTCACACTTGGAGGGACAGGGAAAGAAAAGGGCAAACGCCATCCTACCGTCGGCAATAATGTTGTCATCGGCTCCGGTGCCAAAGTACTGGGATCGTTTAGAATCGGCGATAATTGCAATATCGGCTCCAATTCAGTGGTTCTGCGCGAAGTGCCCAGCAACAGCACCGTTGTAGGAAATCCCGGGCGCGTGGTTAAGCGCAACGGGGAACGCGTGTCCGACCGGCTGGATCATACCCAGATGCCGGATCCGCTGATTGATTCCCTGCGTTTCCTGCAGAAGGAAATCGAAGAGCTGCGCGAGCAGATGGGCTCCGAAGACAAGCAGAAGAAGGAACAGCGGCGGCTGGAGAGCCAGCAGTATATCGGCGATTATGAAATATAACCATATGGAGATTCAAGAGAATCCAGGGGGAACAGAAAGGATTGGGAACAGAATGGCTGTACAGATTTATAACACAATGACACGGAGCAAGGAAGAATTCGTACCGCAGGAACCTGGCAAAGTAAAAATGTATGTATGCGGTCCAACCGTTTACGGCTATATGCATATCGGGAATGCCAGACCGGTTATCGTTTTTGACATGGTCCGCAACTACCTGGAGGCCCTCGGCAATGAAGTCCGCTATCTGACGAACTTTACCGATGTGGATGATAAAATGATCCGCAAAGCGGAAGAGATGAACATTACTGTAGCTGAGGTCGCGGAAATGTTCATCTCCGCCTATCAGGAAGACCTGGCCGGACTTGGTGTAAAGCCGGCAACAATGAATCCGCGCGTTACAGAGAGCATGGACAAGATCATTGAGTTCATTAAGGAGCTTGAGGAGAAGGGATATGCTTACGAGAACGGCGGAGATGTGTACTACCGGACCGGCAAGTTTGCCAATTATGGCAAGCTCTCAGGCCAGAATCTGGAGGAGCTGCGCTTTGGTATCCGTGTTGAGGTGGATTCGCGCAAGGAGAACCAGGAGGATTTTGTGCTCTGGAAGGCAGCCAAGCCGGGTGAGGTACACTGGTCCAGTCCATGGGGAGAGGGGCGTCCGGGCTGGCATATCGAGTGCTCGGCAATGGTCCGCGAATATTTGGGTACAACGATCGACATCCATGGCGGCGGTGAGGATTTGAAGTTCCCGCACCATGAGTGCGAATGCGCGCAAACAGAAGTGCTGACGGGTGAGCCGCTGTCGAAGTATTGGATGCACAACGCATTTTTGAACATTGGTGATGAGAAAATGTCGAAATCACTTGGAAATGGTCTGCTTGTGAAGGATATTCGTGCACGCTTCAAAGCGGGGACTATCCGTTATTTCATGCTTTCAAGCCATTACCGCAATCAGCTGAACTTCTCGGAGGAAGCACTGCTGTCTGCTGAAAAAAGCGTGGAGCGCATCACTACGGCAGCAGGTAATGTGAAGCATCGCCTTGAACTGGATACGGACGGGGCAGAGGGAGCGGCAAGTCCACAGATCGTGGAACGCCTGGCAGCTATTGTTGGCAATTTCCACGCCAGAATGCAGGATGATTTCAATACGCCGGATGCGATTACCGCTCTGTTTGACTGGGTAAGCCTGGCCAATTTGACGCTTGCTGATAATGACGCTCATTCCGCAGACTTTGCAGCACTGCTGAAGGCTTTTTCCGAGATGAATTCAGTACTGCGCCTTACTCCGGAGGCGGATGAAGAGGTCGCCAGTGAAGAGGTTGAGCGTCTCATTGCTGAACGCGCTGAAGCGCGCAAGAATAAGAACTGGAGCCGGTCCGATGAAATCCGCGATGAGCTGAATGCTCTGGGCATCCTGCTGGAAGACACTCCACAGGGAATGCGGTGGCGGCGTAAATGAGCGGGCAGTTTGATCTGAACAGCGCATGGTTCCCGTACGAACCGTCCAAGCCGGCCCGTTTGCTCTCGCCGATTGTTCTGGCGTATGCAGGAGATGCCATTTATGAAGTGGCTGTGCGGCAGTATCTGATTTCGCTGCCCAATCTGCGTCCGAATCATCTGCACCGCTCGGCAACGGGACTGGTCTCGGCCAAAGCCCAGAGCACGATTCTTGCCTACCTTGAGCCGGTGCTCACAGAGGAAGAGAAGGATGTGGTAAGACGAGGGCGCAATGCCAAGTCCGGCACGATTCCCAAAAATGCAGATGTGCTGGAATACCGCCACGCGACTGCTTTTGAATGCCTGATCGGGCATTTGTATTATACAGGACAGCAGGCGAGAATCCAGGAGCTTGTTCACAGCAGCATCGAATACATGTTGAACCGGACCAAGTGAGTTTAAACAGGCCGCGGAGTTTATAGTTATATATGGGTACTTAGAACAGGAGACATGAACATGGAAGAATTGAGAACGGAAGAGGAAATACTGGCGGGCAAGCATTCAGTCCTTGAAGCGCTTCGTGCCGGCCGGACACTGAACAAAATATGGATCGCCGAAACCGCACAAAAGCACTTAACGGCACCTATCGTCGCTGAAGCCCGCAAAGCAGGAATTGTAATTCAGCATGTAGATAAGCGGAAGCTGGATCAGCTCGCACCGGGAGTTCAGCATCAAGGGGTGGTTGCGCAGGCGGCACCGTTTGCCTACACCGAGGTTGCTGATATTCTTGCGGTTGCTGAAGCCAAAGGGGAACCGCCTTTTCTTCTTTTGCTGGATGAAATTGAGGACCCTCATAACCTGGGATCTATCTTGCGTACTGCCGACTGCACCGGTGTGCATGGTGTCATTGTACCGAAACGGCGTTCGGCGCAGATTACAGCAACAGTATCCAAAACCTCTGCCGGTGCAGTGGAATATGTGCCTGTTGCACGCGTAACCAATCTGGGCCAGACAATAGACCGCCTGAAAGAACTTGGGGTGTGGGTGGTTGGAACCGATGTGGATACAGATCAGAATCTCTTCGGATCTGATATTTTTAACGGACCGGTAGCGGTGGTTATCGGCAATGAGAATAAAGGAATGGGCCGCCTGATCCGTGAGAAATGCGACGTGCTGCTGAAGCTGCCGATGGCGGGAAGAATCAACTCTCTTAATGCTTCCGTGGCAGCCGGTGTAATTATGTACGAGGTGCTCCGCCGCCGGCAAGAACAGGGATAACTATGGCAGACTGGCGCGATATACTGCTCGTGGACGGATACAACATGATCGGAGGCTGGCCGGAACTTGCGGCGCTGTCGCAGACCGGCATGCAGGGGGCACGCGACCGGCTGCTCGATATGCTGGCCGATTATCAGGCATTCTCCGGGCTGCGCGTCATAGCCGTATTCGATGCATACCGTGTGCCGGGACTTGGACGGTCGTTTGTACAGGGGAAAGTCCAGGTCTTCTTCACTAAGGAAAAGGAAACGGCAGATGAGTGCATTGAGCGGCTGGTGGGAGAATTCACTCACCGCCGCAGACAGATTTCTGTGGCGACCAGCGATTTTGTGGAGCAGCATGTTGTTTTTGCGCAAGGGGCGCTCCGGATCTCGGCAAGAGAACTGAGACTGGAGATTGAAGAGAATCATAAACAGGTTAAAAAGGCTATTGAACCGGGAAGTGTAAGCAGCACCCGTCACTCCCTGGAAGACAAGCTGCCTCCGGAAACGCGGAAACGTCTTGAAGACTGGCGCAGGCAGTAATTAAGAAATGCCATAATATGTTATAGAAGATTGTTTTTGGACAATCTTCGGTTGACGTTGTAAGGTAACATAATATATACTGATCCTATATTTCGCGAAGTAACGATGTGTCTTGCGTTGCAGCCGGGGGGATTCTTGGTGAGTGTCGACCTCAAGGAATTAATGCTATCCGAGTATGATTTCATAAGTGATGAAGAAATTGTCGAGATCTTCCGTGGTGGCGACAGTGGCGCATTGGAACATTTAATCAACAAGTACCGTAATTTCGTACGTGCCAAGGCTCGTTCCTATTTTTTGATCGGGGCAGATCGTGAAGATATTGTACAGGAAGGCATGATTGGCTTATATAAGGCAATTCGTGACTTCAAGGGGGACAAGCTTTCCTCGTTCAAGGCGTTTGCCGAGCTGTGCATCACCCGACAGATTATAACTGCCATTAAGACGGCGACCCGCCAGAAGCATATTCCGCTGAACTCATATGTCTCGCTCGACAAACCCATCTATGATGAGGATTCCGACCGGACACTGATGGATGTGATTTGCGGAACGCAGGTGCTTGATCCTGAAGAACTGATTATCAACCAGGAGGAGTTCATCGGACTGGAAGATAAGATGGCGGAGATCCTTAGTGATCTGGAACGCAAGGTTCTGATGCTCTATCTGGATGGACGGTCCTATCAGGAAATTGCTGAGGACTTGAAGCGGCATGTGAAGTCTATTGACAATGCTCTGCAGCGAGTGAAGCGTAAGTTAGAAAGATATCTGGAAGTGCGTGACAATTAATGATATAATGAACTAGAAAGGCTCGGGACTCGAGTCTTTTTTTAGTGTCCCGCAAGATTTCGGCGTGATGGGTGTAATTTGTTCAGACAACAGTAGGCTGCAGGTTTATACCATGGCGGAATGATCCATAATGGTAGTGAAGACAGCGAGTGGCAAAGGAATACTCAAGACCAAAGATTATGTACGGCACCAGGCTACACCACCCGGAAAAACCCAGTGCGATGGGGGAATTCTTTCGTTGACACGGGCAATGATATTATGCTAAAGTGTTTTAGGTAGGCCTAAATTCGCGGCTTTTTTTTGAATCAATATTTGCGTCTTCTAATTTAACGGTTAGAAGTACGTCTTCGGGAGGTGCATATCATGCGGGTAATTATCACTTTAGCTTGTACAAGTTGCAAACAAAGAAACTATGCAACAACCAAAAACAAGCGAAATCACCCCGACCGCTTGGAGATGAAGAAATTTTGCAAGTTTTGTAACGAGCAAACTCCTCATCGCGAAACCAGATAGTCTTTGGAGGTGTAGTCGGCGTGAAACGTAGTTTCAAGTCTTTGTTTTCCTTTTTCACTGAGAGCTGGAGTGAACTCAAAAAGGTTCGCTGGCCTAGCCGTAAGGAACTGAAAAACTATACATTGATCGTTCTCGGTACAATTGTAGTTATCGCTCTTTACTTCTGGGTTCTGGACATCGGTATTTCCGCTGTGATTGAAGCGATTATTTAGAGAGGTCCCAGGTGGCTTGATATGGAAAAAAGATGGTATGTCGTTCATACCTATTCCGGGTATGAGAATAAGGTCAAGGCCAATTTGGAAAAACGCGTTGAGTCCATGGGCATGGAAGACAAAATATTCCGCGTTCTTGTTCCTATGGAAGAAGAACTGGTAAACAAGGATGGCAAGAAAAAAACTGTCATGCGCAAAGTTTACCCTGGTTACGTTTTGGTCGAAATGGTTCAGACTGATGATTCCTGGTATGTAGTCCGCAATACGCCGGGCGTTACCGGATTTGTCGGTTCAACTGGTTCGGGGTCCAAGCCTACCGCTCTGCTCCCTGAAGAGGTTGAACAAATTCTGAAGCATATGGGCATGGTTGAACCTAAAGCGAAGATTGATTTCGAAATTAAGGAATCCGTACGTATTATGGTCGGTCCGTTTGCGAATTTTGTGGGCTCCGTGGAAGAGATTTTGGCAGACAAAAGCAAGATCAAGGTACATGTCAACATGTTTGGACGGGAAACCCCGCTCGAGTTGGATTTCACTCAAGTGGAGAAGATATAACAAGCGCAAGGGTTTCTTGTGGGAGAATGCTGTTTAGCATTCGAATACCACTATTTACGCAAGGAGGTGTCACTCATGGCTAAAAAAGTTATTAAAATGGTGAAACTGCAGATTCCTGCAGGGAAAGCGAATCCAGCGCCTCCAGTAGGTCCGGCGTTAGGTCAAGCAGGTGTCAACATCATGGCATTCTGTAAGGAATTCAACGCTCGTACTGCCGACCAGGCTGGCCTGATCATCCCGGTTGAAATTACAGTATTTGAAGACCGTTCCTTTACCTTCATCACTAAAACTCCTCCGGCTGCTGTTCTGCTTCGCATCGCTGCAAAAGTAGAAAAAGGATCCGGTGAACCAAACAAGAAGAAAGTAGCAAAACTCGGCCGCGCAGCGGTTCGTGAAATTGCTGAAACAAAAATGCCCGATCTGAACGCTGCATCTATCGAAGCTGCAATGCGTATGGTTGAAGGTACTGCCCGCAGTATGGGTATCACAATCGAAGACTAATATGTATTCGATGAACCGGTCATTCATGACCGCAATATGTGGGAGGAATTTCCGCTAACACCACAAAGGAGGAACATTTTCATGGCTAAACATGGTAAGAAATACCAAGAATCTGCTAAGCTGATCAACAGCGAAGCAACTTACGAGCCTTCAGAAGCTGTAGAGCTTGTGAAAAAGGCAGCAACTGCTAAATTCGACGAAACCGTTGAAGCAGCAGTTCGTCTGGGTGTAGACCCGCGTAAACAAGACCAAGCTGTTCGTGGTGTTGTTGTCCTGCCTCACGGCACAGGCAAAACTCAACGCGTGCTTGTATTTGCAAAAGGTGAAAAAGCGAAAGAAGCGGAAGCTGCTGGCGCGGATTTTGTTGGTGATGCTGATATGATCAACAAAATTCAACAGGGCTGGTTTGAATTCGACGTCTGCGTTGCTACACCTGATATGATGAGTGAAGTCGGTAAACTGGGTCGTCTGCTCGGTGGTAAAGGCCTCATGCCTAACCCTAAAGCAGGTACAGTTACTTTCGACGTTACCAAGGCTGTTCAAGAAATTAAAGCCGGTAAAATCGAATATCGTCTTGACAAAGCGGGTCAAATTCACGCGCCAATCGGCAAAGTGTCTTTCAACGCTGAACAACTGAACGAGAACCTTAAATCCCTCATCGACGCTCTGAATCGTGCGAAACCGGCTGCTGCTAAAGGTGTATACCTTAAAGGCATCGCTATTTCGTCCACAATGGGACCTAGCGCTCGCGTGAACGCAGCTGCTTTCAGATAATTAAGGGTTGACTCTTTGAGTCATCTTTGATAATCTATAACAGTTGTGAACATTAAGGTGATCAATCTTGAATTCGAATATGCTTACCGTAGACAGTAGGTGCCGTAGGGCTTAATTTCCTACCGAGGTGTTGTGATAGAAACAAAAAGTAACAGGTTCGCCTGACTGCTTTCCGTTTTATCAAGCCTTCGTGAATCTGCGGAGGCTTTTCTAATGCCTGCGTAGGAACGGCGCGGATTCTCCGGAAGAATCGCCGTCACATAAATTTTCAGGAGGTGTATACAATTGGCAAATGCAAAAGTAATCCAAGCTAAACAGGATGCGGTTGATGTTGTAACTGGCAAACTGCAGAACAGTATCTCTACTGTTGTTGCGGACTACCGCGGATTGAACGTTTCGCAAGTGACTGAACTGCGTAAGCAGCTTCGTGAAGCTGGCGTTGATTTTCAAGTCCTGAAGAACACATTGCTTCGCCGTGCAACTGCAGCGGCTGAGTTGACTGATCTGGACGCTGTCCTGACTGGTCCTACAGCGATCGCTTTCAGTGAAACTGATGCGGTAGTAGCAGCCAAAATTTTGAACGACTTCGCTAAGAAGAACGACGCTCTGAAACTTAAAGGCGGCGTTGTAGAAGGTCGCGTTATCGACGCTGACCAACTGAAAGCACTGGCTGAGCTTCCATCCCGCGATGGTTTGCTGTCCATGCTGCTTAGCGTGCTTCAAGCTCCAATCCGCAACTTCGCGCTTGCAGTTAAAGCTGTTGCTGAAAAAGAAGAACAAAGCGCGTAAGCCTTTGCTTCTAGCTTCATAATCAATACCACAAACCAATTCAAATATAATGGAGGTTCAATCATGAGCAAAGAAACAATCTTGGAAGAAATTAAAGGCATGAGCGTATTGGAACTGAACGACCTGGTTAAAGCAATCGAAGAAGAATTCGGCGTAACTGCAGCAGCTCCAGTAGCAGCTGGCGGCGCAGTAGCAGCTGTTGAAGAAGAACAATCCGAATTCGACGTAATTTTGACAGGCGCTGGCGCTTCCAAAATCAACGTTATCAAAATCGTTCGCGAAATCACAGGTCTTGGCTTGAAAGAAGCTAAAGACGTTGTAGACAACGCTCCAAAAGCAATCAAAGAAAAAGTAAGCAAAGAAGAAGCAGAAGCTACCAAAGCAAAATTGGAAGAAGCAGGCGCTTCTGTAGAAGTGAAATAATTTGATTTAAGTAGGTACTGCCCCGGATATGAAGTGATTCATTCCGGTTCTTGCAACCCCCTTGAACTTGTTCAAGGGGGTTGCTCTATAAGATATGCTTTGTATATTAGAGCCAAGTGAAAGGGAGGATTGTATGTCGCAGCATTATTACTCGCAGCAGCCGGAAGCACGTCATGACAGACGCAGCATCGATACGGTACTGAGAGGCAAAAGCCTCCGCTTTACAAGCGACGCCGGTGTTTTTTCCAAAGGGGATATTGATCATGGCAGCCGAGTTCTGATCGAAGCAATGGAAATTCCGGATGGGGCAGAGGTGCTGGATGTTGGCTGTGGTTACGGCCCTATGGGGATTAGTGCAGCACTCCTCACTCCCAAGGGACATGTGACGATGATTGATATCAACAGCCGTGCGGTAGAGCTTGCCCGCGAGAATGCGCAGCATAACGGAATCCGCAATGTTACGGTTATGGAAAGTGATGTACTGTCTGCGGTGAAGGGGCGTACATTCGATGTGATTCTTACCAACCCGCCGATTCGTGCAGGCAAGGCTGTAGTTCATGAGATTTTTGAGCAGGCACATGCGCATTTGAATGAGGGTGGAAGTCTGTGGATAGTCATCCAGAAGAAGCAGGGCGCACCATCGGCCGCCGCCAAGCTGGAAAGCCTGTTCTCGGATGTGGAAGAAGTGGGGAAAGACAAGGGTTATCGCATTATCAGAGCGAAGAAGTAAAAAAATATTAATACTTATTGACATGCAATGTTGATAGTGTTATTATTATAAAATGTCAGTATTAAGCTAGGCTCCATGTCTTTAGTTTGCTGAAATGTCAAGTGATATATTGTCGCCCGGTAAGCGCATGCCGTACGGCAGGTTTTTGCGAATTCCGTTCTCTATGTTCCTGTCACGGCGAAGGTCGCCGGGACAATAGATAATAGCGCATAAACTGTTGCTTGGTGACGTATAATACGCACGTTTTGGGCAAATCTACTGGATAAGGAGTATTTTGGCCGTGGATAGATGCGCTCTTTTTTCGAAAGATTTCGATAAGGGGCTTTTCTGTATTTATGGCTGAATCCTTGTGTTATGGTTCCATTATACGGGTCCAAACAAGGGTTCGCAATCAATTTTTAAGTGAGTAGACATGAGGGGTGAGTAAAGTTGGCAGGACATCTTGTTCAGTATGGTCGACGCACTCGGCGGAGCTATGCGAGAATTAACGAGGTACTCGAGGTCCCGAACCTGATCGAGATCCAACAAAAATCTTATGACTGGTTTTTGGAGGAAGGATTGCGGGAAATGTTCCAGGACATCTCGCCGATCCAGGATTTCACAGGGAATTTGGTACTAGAGTTCATTGATTACAGCCTGGGTGAACCGAAGTATACGGTTGACGACGCTAAAGAGCGGGACGTGACATATGCGGCTCCTCTGCGTGTGAAGGTGCGTCTCATCAATAAGGAGACCGGTGAGGTCAAAGAGCAGGAAGTGTTCATGGGAGATTTCCCGCTGATGACGGAAACCGGCACTTTTATTATCAATGGTGCGGAACGGGTTATTGTCAGCCAGTTGGTTCGCTCTCCAAGCGTCTATTTCAGCACAAAAGTGGATAAGAACGGCAAAAAAACCTACACCGCCACAGTAATTCCGAATCGCGGAGCTTGGCTGGAGCTGGAGACCGACGCTAAGGACATCATGTATGTCCGTATCGACCGGACCCGTAAGATCCCGGTAACCGTGCTTCTGCGTGCTCTAGGCTTCGGCAGTGATGCTGAAATTCTGGAACTGCTTGGCAATGATGAATATATTCGCAATACGCTGGATAAAGACAACACGGACTCCACGGAGAAGGCGCTTATTGAAATTTACGAGCGTCTGCGTCCGGGCGAACCACCGACACTTGACAATGCCAAGAGCCTATTGGTCGCACGTTTCTTTGATCCGAAACGTTATGATTTGGCCAATGTAGGCCGTTACAAAATCAATAAAAAGCTGCATATCAAGAATCGTCTGTTCAATCAGCGTCTGGCACAGCCTTTGGTTGATGAATCTACAGGAGAAATCCTGGCTGAATCCGGCCAGATGGTTGACCGCCGCCTGCTTGATGAGCTGATTCCTTATTTCGAGAAGAATGTAGCTGGCAAGAACTACCGTGTTACCGGCGGGGTTATGGACAGTGAAGATATTCCGCTGCAGACCATTGACGTATTCTCGCCAATTGAAGAAGGCCGGATTATCAAGCTGATCGCCAATGGCAACATTGACAAGTCGGTCAAGCATATTACCCAGGCTGATATTATATCCTCAATCAGCTACTTTATTAATTTGCTGCACGGTATCGGCAATACAGATGATATCGACCACTTGGGTAACCGCCGTCTGCGTTCTGTAGGTGAATTGCTGCAGAATCAGTTCCGTATCGGTCTGTCCCGTATGGAGCGCGTGGTGCGGGAGAGAATGTCGATTCAGGACGCCAATGCGATTACACCGCAGGCACTGATCAACATCCGTCCGGTTATCGCGTCCATCAAAGAGTTCTTCGGTAGTTCGCAGCTGTCCCAGTTTATGGATCAGACGAACCCGCTTGCTGAACTTACACACAAACGTCGTTTGTCGGCACTCGGACCCGGCGGTCTGACACGTGAACGCGCAGGCTTTGAAGTCCGCGACGTACATCACAGTCACTACGGCCGTATGTGTCCTATCGAAACACCGGAAGGTCCGAATATCGGTCTGATCAACTCCTTGTCTACCTTTGCACGCATCAATGAATACGGCTTTATTGAAGCTCCGTATCGTTGGGTGGATCCAAAGACTGGCAAGGTTACAGAACAAATCGATTACCTGACTGCCGATGAAGAAGATAACTATGTAGTTGCCCAGGCGAATGTACAGATTGATGAGCATGGTACATTTAAGGAAGACATGGTTATCGTCCGTTACAACAAAGATTCAGATAACATTACTACAATGCCTAGTAACCGTGTTGACTACATGGACGTTTCACCTAAGCAGGTTGTGTCGGTCGCTACGGCGCTCATTCCGTTCCTTGAGAACGATGACTCCAACCGCGCGCTGATGGGATCGAACATGCAGCGGCAGGCCGTTCCGCTTCTGATTCCGAAAGCTCCGCTTGTCGGCACAGGGATGGAACATAAATCCGCCAAGGATTCGGGCGTATGTATTGTCTCCAAATATGACGGTATTATCGAACGCTCCTCTGCCAATGAAATCTGGCTGCGCCGTGTAGAGGCAGTTGAAGGCAAGGAAGTTAAAGGCGATATCGTTAAATATAAATTACACAAATTTATGCGTTCGAACCAAGGGACTTGCATTAATCAGCGTCCGCTGGCTAAACGTGGCGATATTGTTAAGAAAGGTGACATTCTGGCAGACGGACCATCCACAGAAATGGGCGAACTTGCTCTTGGCCGTAACGTAGTCGTTGCGTTCATGACTTGGGAAGGTTACAACTACGAGGATGCGATCCTGCTGAGTGAGAAGCTGGTTAAGGAAGATGTATACACTTCGATTCATATCGAGGAATACGAATCCGAAGCCCGTGACACCAAGCTGGGACCTGAAGAGATCACGCGTGATATTCCAAACGTTGGTGAAGAGGCGCTCCGCAATCTGGATGAGCGCGGAATCATCCGTATCGGTGCGGAAATCAATGCCGGCGACATTCTGGTAGGTAAAGTTACTCCGAAGGGTGTAACTGAACTGACTGCTGAAGAACGCCTGCTGCACGCTATCTTCGGTGAGAAGGCCCGCGAAGTCCGCGATACCTCCTTGCGCGTTCCGCATGGTAGTGATGGTATTATCGTTGACGTTAAGGTGTTCACCCGTGAGAACGGCGATGAGCTGCCTCCTGGTGTGAATCAACTGGTTCGTGTCTACATCGCTCAGAAACGTAAGATTTCTGAAGGTGACAAGATGGCCGGACGTCACGGTAACAAGGGCGTCGTTGCCCGTATTCTGCCAGAAGAGGATATGCCGTTCCTTCCGGACGGTACACCGGTACAGGTTGTCCTGAACCCGCTGGGCGTACCTTCACGTATGAACATCGGACAGGTGCTGGAAGTCCATATCGGTATGGCGGCACTTCGTCTGGGTATCCACGTAGCTACTCCGGTATTCGACGGAGCCCGTGAGTATGACGTGTTTGATACGATGGAAGAAGCCGGTATGCAGCGTAACGGTAAGACTGTGTTGTATGACGGACGTACAGGCGAGCGCTTCGAGCGTGAAGTTACTGTCGGCGTTATGCACATGATCAAGCTTGCGCACATGGTTGACGATAAGATTCATGCCCGTTCTACAGGTCCTTACTCACTCGTTACACAGCAGCCACTGGGCGGTAAAGCTCAGTTCGGCGGACAGCGTTTCGGGGAAATGGAAGTGTGGGCGCTTGAAGCTTACGGCGCGGCGTATACACTGCAAGAAATTTTGACCGTGAAATCCGATGACGTGGTCGGCCGTGTGAAAACGTACGAATCCATCGTCAAAGGTGAAAATGTTCCAGAACCGGGTGTTCCGGAATCGTTCAAGGTATTGATCAAGGAGCTGCAGTCGCTGGGTATGGATGTCAAAATCCTTAGCGGTGACGAGCAGGAGATCGAGATGAAAGAACTGGACGATGAGGACGAGACGTCAGGCGACAAGCTGAGCCTCAATTTAGAAGGCGCAGAAGTCGGCATAGAGTAGTTCACCAGCAAGACACTAATTTCATTACACAAAGGACCGCGCCCTCTGTTGACTTACCGTCAAGAGAGGGCTGTGGTACTAAATCAGGATATAGGTTAAGGAGGGTTGCTCCTTGTTGGACGTTAACAATTTTGAATTTATGAAAATCGGGCTCGCTTCCCCGGAAAAAATTCGTTCTTGGTCCCGCGGAGAAGTAAAAAAACCGGAAACCATTAACTATCGTACTTTGAAACCGGAAAAAGAGGGTCTTTTTTGCGAACGCATCTTTGGACCGCAAAAGGACTGGGAATGTCACTGTGGTAAATACAAACGCGTCCGTTATAAGGGCGTTGTGTGCGACCGCTGCGGCGTGGAAGTTACCCGCGCTAAAGTCCGCCGCGAACGTATGGGCCACATCGAGCTGGCAGCTCCGGTATCTCATATCTGGTATTTCAAAGGTATTCCGAGCCGTATGGGTCTGGCACTGGATATGTCTCCAAGATCGCTCGAAGAGATTATCTACTTTGCATCTTATGTTGTAACCGATCCGGGTGAAACTCCTCTGGAGAAGAAACAACTGCTGTCTGAGAAAGAATACCGCAGCTATCGTGAGAAATACGGCTACGGGTTCCAGGCTGGCATGGGTGCTGAAGCCGTCAAAAAACTGCTTCAGGATATCGATATCGATAAAGAACTGGAATTCCTCAAAGAAGAGCTGCGCACGGCCCAAGGCCAGCGCCGTAACCGGGCGATCAAACGTCTGGAAGTTATTGAGGCTTTCCGCAACTCCGGCAACAAGCCAGACTGGATGATCATGGATGTGCTCCCGGTTATTCCTCCGGAGCTTCGCCCTATGGTTCAGCTCGATGGCGGCCGTTTTGCTACGTCTGACCTTAATGACCTGTACCGCCGCGTAATTAACCGTAACAACCGTCTGAAGAGACTGCTGGATCTCGGCGCTCCTGATATTATCGTGCAGAATGAGAAACGGATGCTCCAGGAAGCTGTTGATGCCCTGATTGATAATGGCCGCCGCGGCCGTCCTGTAACAGGTCCTGGTAACCGTCCGCTCAAATCGCTCAGCCATATGCTGAAAGGTAAACAAGGACGTTTCCGCCAGAACTTGCTCGGTAAGCGCGTTGACTATTCCGGACGTTCCGTTATCGTCGTAGGACCTTACCTCAAGATGTACCAATGCGGTCTTCCGAAGAAGATGGCACTGGAACTCTTCAAACCGTTTGTAATGAAAGAATTGGTTAATAAGGGCCTTGCCCACAACATCAAGAGTGCGAAACGTAAGGTTGAGCGCGTAAGTCCTGAAGTCTGGGATGTACTTGAAGAAGTAATCAGAGAGCATCCGGTTCTGCTGAACCGTGCCCCTACGCTGCATAGACTTGGTATACAGGCGTTTGAACCGATTCTGGTAGAAGGTCACGCGATCCGTCTTCACCCGCTCGTATGTACGGCTTACAATGCCGACTTTGACGGTGACCAGATGGCGGTACACGTTCCTCTATCCGCTGAAGCTCAAGCTGAAGCCCGTATCCTCATGCTGGCGTCCGGTAACATCCTGAACCCTAAAGATGGTAAGCCGGTTGTTACTCCTTCCCAGGATATGGTCCTTGGTACGTTCTATCTGACGATGGATAACAATGAAGAAAAAGGAACAGGCATGATTCTGCGTACCGTGAACGAGGCTGTTTCAGCTTACCAACGCGGAACCGCTGGTCTGCATGCGCGTGTAGCTATTCCTGTTAAAGCATTGGGTAAAACCAACTTCACAGAAGCACAACAAGGCGCATTGCTGATTACAACGGTAGGTAAGATTATCTTCAACGAAATCTATCCAAGCAGTTTCCCATACATCAACGAAGCTACCAAAACAAACTTGCTGCAGGGTACACCGGAAAAGTACTTCATCTATGAAAAAGGCGCGAATATCCGCGAACTGATCATGGCTGCTCCGGAAGCAAGTGCTGTAGGTAAAGAATATCTGGGCCTCATTATTGCCCGCTGCTTCGAAACCTATCACACTACCAAAACTTCTGTGATTCTGGATAAAATCAAGCAACTCGGCTTTACGTACTCTACACGTTCCGGTGTTACGGTTGCCGTATCAGACGTTATCGTGCCAGAGGAAAAAGCTACAATTCTTAAAGAATCCGAAGCCAAGGTTGATGTAGTTGCGAATCAATACCGCCGTGGTCTGATTACGAATGATGAACGTTATGACCGTGTTATCGAGATCTGGTCGAAGACTAAGGATGAACTTACCAATGTCCTGCTGAAATCGATGGACCGTTTCAACTCCATCATGCTCATGGTCGACTCCAAAGCGCGTGGTAACAAATCGCAGATTACTCAGCTTGGTGGTATGCGTGGTCTGATGGCTACACCTTCGGGCCGGATTTTCGAATTGCCAATCAAAGCGAACTTCCGTGAAGGTCTGACTGTCCTCGAGTACTTTATCTCCACTCACGGAGCGCGTAAAGGTCTGGCCGATACAGCACTGCGTACAGCGGATTCCGGGTACTTGACACGCCGTCTCGTTGACGTGGCACAGGATGTGATCGTCCGCGAAGAGGATTGCGGTACCGATAAAGGCTTCACCGTCAGCCGGATTCAAGATGGGAAGGAAGTTATCGAGGATCTCTACGACCGTATTGAAGGCCGGTATTCCTTCGAGACTGTCCGTCATCCGGAGACGAAGGAAATCATCGTTCACCGTAACGACCTGATTGACTCCGACAAGGCTGAAGAAATTGTGAATTCCGGTATTACGAAGCTCCAGATCCGCTCTGTATTGAGCTGCCGTGCCCGTCACGGTGTCTGCAAGAAATGCTACGGACGTAACCTGGCAACAGGTAAATTCGTGGAAATCGGGGAAGCTGTCGGTATTATTGCCGCACAATCCATCGGTGAACCAGGAACACAGCTTACCATGCGTACATTCCATACCGGCGGTGTTGCCGGAGACGATATCACGCAAGGTTTGCCGCGTATCCAGGAGTTGTTTGAAGCCCGTAACCCTAAAGGTCAGGCGACAATCAGTGAGATTGACGGGGTAGTTAAGGAAATCCGGGAAACCAAGGACCGTCGTGAAATCGAAGTCCAGGGCGAAGCGGAGTCCAAGACGTATTCCATCACTTACGGTTCCCGTCTGCGTGTCAGTGAAGGCCAGGAGATTGAAGCCGGCGATGAATTGACAGACGGTTCTATCGACCCTAAAGAAATGCTGCGTATCAAAGGGATCCGTGGGGTACAGAACTACATTCTGCAAGAAGTACAGCGTGTATACCGTAACCAGGGCGTTGAGATCAATGATAAGCACATTGAAGTTATGATCAAGCAGATGCTGCGCAAAATCCGTATTATCGATGCTGGAGATACCACTCTCCTGCCGGGTGCTTTTGCGGATATTCATGAATATGAAGCAGCCAACAAGGAAGCTATCCTGTCTGGTAAAGAACCTGCAGTTGCCAAACCGGTACTGCTCGGTATTACCAAAGCCTCTCTGGAAACAGACTCCTTCCTGTCTGCGGCCTCTTTCCAGGAAACTACCCGTGTCTTGACGGATGCAGCAATTAAGGGTAAAGTGGATAAGTTGCTCGGTCTTAAAGAAAATGTTATCATCGGTAAGCTGATTCCTGCAGGTACAGGTATGAATCGTTACCGTAATGTGAAGCTTAGTGATCCGAATGAAGAAAGCAAGCAAGCCGCTTTAGAAACGGTTCCAGCTGAGTAATAAATAATCATCGCATTCAGCATTAGCGTCACGTGATAACCTTGCGTGACGCGGCTGTCTGTTGTGAATATTAATAAAATTATTGCTGTTTTTCTTGACATCGTGTGCTGAGGATGCTAATATGTCTAAGGTGCGTGAGTAGCCTTGTCATTCTTGTTCAGTGGAGGTAATGTTTTTCATGACTGATGATAGAGGGTTACAGGATGCTCAGGTCAAGATCGGTTCCAAACAAACCGTCAAGGCGGTGGAGTTGGGCCAAGCCGCAGAAGTCTATGTGGCGGAGGACGGAGATCAACGGCTTACTTCCAGAATTGTTATGCTTTGCGGCAAACAAGGTGTGAAGGTCACATATGTGGACACCATGCTGAATTTGGGCAAGGCCTGCGGTATAGAAGTTGGTGCTGCTATGGCAGCCGTCTTAAAACAATAGCAACAAGAGAACGTTTTTGTACCGGGGTACACTTCGGCAGCAAGGACTTTTCATTTGTCTTTTTATGAACCACCTGGGTCTGTGGACTTAATGTTTGTAAATTGACTATCATTTTAGGAAGGGGGTGGCACAACATGCCAACTATTAATCAATTGGTTCGTAAAGGCCGTCAAGCCAAAATCGAAAAATCCAAATCTCCCGCTCTTCAAAAAGGGTTCAACGCCCTCAAGCGTGAGGCTACAAATTTGAGCGCCCCGCAGAAACGCGGTGTGTGCACTCGTGTAGGCACAATGACTCCACGTAAACCAAACTCAGCACTTCGTAAGTATGCCCGTGTTCGTTTGACGAACCGTCTTGAGGTGACTGCTTACATTCCGGGTATCGGACACAACCTTCAAGAGCACAGTGTAGTATTGCTGCGCGGAGGTAAAGTTAAGGACCTTGCAGGAGTTCGTTACCACATCGTTCGTGGTGCACTTGATACTGCAGGCGTTGCTAACCGGATGCAAGCTCGCTCCAAATATGGTGCGAAACGTCCTAAGGCTAAGAAATAAGACAAGCATTTTCGAATAATAACCATTTAAGAAAGGGGGATATCCATGCCACGCAAAGGTCCAGTTACTAAGAGAGATGTATTGCCAGATCCATTGTATAATAGCAAGTTGGTTACTCGTTTGATCAACCGTATTATGCTGGGTGGTAAAAGAGGTGTCGCTCAAAGCATTTTGTACAATTCGTTCAAGTTGATTCAGGAACGTACAGGTAAAGAACCGATGGAAGTTTTCGAAGCTGCCATCAAGAATATCATGCCTGTATTGGAAGTTAAAGCTCGTCGTGTCGGCGGTGCTAACTACCAGGTACCTATCGAGGTTAAACCTGAAAGACGTACTGCTTTGGGATTACGTTGGCTTGTAAACTACTCACGCAACCGCGGTGAGAAGACTATGGAAGAGCGTTTGGCGGCTGAGATTATCGATGCTTCCAACAACACAGGCGCTTCCGTTAAGAAACGTGAAGACACGCACAAGATGGCTGAAGCGAACAAAGCGTTTGCTCACTACCGCTGGTAGGATTATAGCCGTTCAAATAACTTCTATTTTGAAAGGAGATCCATTTCATGGCAAGAGAGTTCTCCTTAAAAAATACACGTAATATCGGGATCATGGCACATATTGATGCTGGTAAAACTACTACCACTGAGCGGATTCTTTTCTATTCAGGCCGCACGCACAAAATCGGTGAAGTTCACGAAGGTGCTGCTACAATGGACTGGATGGAGCAAGAACAGGAGCGCGGAATTACCATTACTTCCGCTGCTACCACCGCTGCTTGGAAGGGTAACCGCGTAAATATCATTGATACCCCAGGACACGTTGACTTCACCGTTGAAGTTGAACGTTCCTTGCGTGTATTGGATGGGGCAGTAGGCGTTTTTAGCGCCAAAGAAGGTGTTGAACCTCAGTCCGAGACTGTTTGGAGACAAGCTGACCGTTATAGTGTTCCGCGGATCGCCTATGTCAACAAAATGGATATCATCGGCGCTGATTTTCTTAATGTAATTCAGTCTATGCGTGAGCGTTTAATGGCGAATGCAGTTGCTATTCAATTGCCAATCGGCGCAGAGAACGACTTCATTGGGATTATTGACCTGATTGAGCAAAAAGCTCATATGTTCAAGGACGAATTGGGGCAAAACATTGAAATAACAGATATTCCTGCTGAATATTTGGAACAAGTTGAAGCATTGCGTCTTGAGTTAATCGAGAAGGTTGCAGAGCTTGACGAAGACCTGACTATGAAGTACCTTGAAGGTGAAGAAATTACAGTCGCGGAAATCAAAGCTGCATTGCGCATTGGCGTATGTGAAGTTAAGATTTTCCCGGTAATTGTTGGATCCTCTTATCGTAACAAAGGGGTTCAGCTTATGTTGGACGCTGTTGTTGATTACTTGCCATCACCTCTTGATGTTCCAGCTATTGTTGGTCATCATGATGATGGAACTGAAGGGGTTCGCCATTCGTCGGATGAAGAGCCGTTCTCAGCTTTGGCATTTAAAATCATGACAGACCCTTATGTAGGTAAGCTTACGTTCTTCCGTGTTTACTCCGGTGTTCTGGAGTCCGGATCGTACGTAGTCAATGCTACTAAGAACAAACGTGAGCGTATCGGACGTATTCTACAAATGCATGCGAACAGCCGCCAAGAGATTTCTATCGTGTACTCTGGTGATATCGCTGCAGCTGTAGGATTGAAAGATACAAGCACGGGCGATACTCTGTGTGATGAGAAGAATCCAATTATTTTGGAATCAATGAACTTCCCTGATCCGGTTATCGAAATCGCAGTAGAACCAAAAACCAAAGCTGACCAAGATAAATTGGGCGTTGCTCTCGGCAAGTTGACCGAAGAAGATCCAACTCTTCGTGCTCATACTGATGAAGAAACTGGCCAAACTATCCTGGCAGGTATGGGTGAGCTTCACTTGGATATTATTATTGATCGTATGCGACGTGAATTCCACGTTGAAACTAACGTTGGTAAACCACAGGTTGCTTATCGTGAAACATTCAAGGCGCCTGCTCGTGTCGAAGGTAAATTCGTTCGTCAATCAGGCGGACGTGGTCAATACGGTCACGTATGGGTTGAATTCGAACCTCTCGAGGCTGGTACTGGCAACCAATTCGAAAGTAAAGTAGTCGGCGGTTCTGTACCTAGAGAATATGTCGCTCCTGCACTTGCGGGTATTGAAGAAGCTATGAAAAATGGTGTCATCGCAGGCTTCCCGCTTGTTGATGTTAAAGCCACTATCGTAGATGGTTCTTATCATGATGTTGACTCCAATGAAATGGCGTTTAAAGTTGCTGGATCATTGGCACTTAAGGCTGCTAAAGACAAGTGTAAACCTGTCCTGCTTGAGCCAATCATGAAAGTGGAAGTAACTGTTCCTGAGGAATACATGGGTGATGTTATGGGGATGCTTAGTTCCCGTCGCGGTAAGATCGAAGGTATGGATTCCCGTGGTGGAGCTCAAATTATTCGGTCTAAGGTGCCTCTTTCCGAAATGTTCGGTTACTCTACAACACTTCGTTCCGGTACTCAAGGACGCGGCGTATTCTCAATGGAGCTTTCTCACTATGAAGAAGTTCCTAGAAGTATTGCAGAAGAAATCGCAGCCAAGAATAAAGGCGGAGAATAATCTCAATTTTTAACTTGCCGTCCGGGTATATCACATAAGTCATCTTAGAATTGCATGTAGGCGGGCGGCTCAAATATAAGGAACCCCACATTAAGGAGGAACTGTTCAAATGGCAAAGGCAAAGTTTGAACGTAACAAACCGCACGTTAACATTGGTACTATTGGTCACGTCGACCATGGTAAAACAACTCTGACTGCTGCAATCACTACTGTATTGTCCAAAAAATACGGTGGCGCTGCTGTAGCATTCGACCAAATCGATAAGGCTCCTGAAGAACGCGAACGTGGTATCACTATCTCCACTGCTCACGTTGAATATGAAACTCCTAATCGTCACTACGCTCACGTAGACTGCCCTGGACACGCCGACTATGTTAAAAACATGATCACTGGCGCAGCGCAAATGGACGGAGCTATCCTGGTTGTATCCGCAGCTGATGGCCCTATGCCACAGACTCGTGAACACATCCTGCTGTCCCGTCAAGTAGGCGTTCCTTACATCGTTGTATTCTTGAACAAATGCGACATGGTTGAAGACGAAGAGTTGCTTGAACTGGTTGAAATGGAAGTTCGCGACCTGCTGAGCGAATACGACTTCCCAGGCGATGATACTCCAATCATCCGTGGATCTGCTCGTGAAGCTCTACAGAACCCTGAAGGCGAATATGCACAGAAGATCGTTGAAATGTTCGAAACGATCGACACGTACATCCCGCTTCCAGAACGTCAGACTGACAAACCATTCTTGATGCCTGTCGAAGATGTATTCTCCATCACTGGCCGCGGTACTGTGGCAACTGGTCGCGTAGAACGCGGAACAGTTAAAGTCGGAGAAGAAATCGAAATCGTTGGTATTCACGAAGAAAAGAAAAAATCCGTTGTTACAGGCGTTGAAATGTTCCGTAAATTGCTCGATTCCGCACAAGCGGGCGACAACATCGGCGCATTGCTGCGTGGTGTAGACCGTAACATGATCGAGCGCGGCCAAGTATTGGCTAAGCCGAACTCCGTTAACCCACACACAGAGTTCACTGCTCAGATCTACGTTCTGACTAAAGAAGAAGGCGGACGTCACAAACCATTCTTCACTGGTTACCGTCCACAGTTCTACTTCCGTACAACTGACGTAACTGGCATCATCAACCTGCCAGAAGGTACTGAAATGGTTATGCCTGGTGACAACATCACTGTAACTGTTTCCCTGATCTCCCCAATCGCTATTGAAGAAGGTACTAAATTCTCCATTCGCGAAGGCGGACGTACAGTTGGTGCCGGTTCCGTAGCTTCCATCCAGAAATAATTCGTCTCTATCCGTTAGGATAGATCCGGAATATAAGTCAGGGCCCCTTCATTATGAAGGGGCCCTGTTTTAATTGCTGGCAGTATGGTTTAGATTTCTTTGGCATAGGCCGGACTTGGCAGCTTGGACAGAACGACATACAGACTGGAAGGGGAAGAGCTGTTATTAGTGTAGGCAAAAGATTCATCGCCGGCGATATAGATGGTCTCTCCTTCAATAAGAGGCTGCTCCGCTTCATTTACATGAATGGTTCCATCTCCTTTTAAAGCAAGGATATATACATCCGCTCCAGGATGCTTATGAACAGGCAGCTTTTGACCCTGCATGAAATTAAGCACGAATACAACACTTTCACCTTGCTGGAATAGGATTTTCTTTGTAAAACGTTCCTCCTGATACTGCAGCACGTCAACTAAACTTTTCTTTTCCATTAAATAATCCCTGCTTTCATAATTATAAATTTATCCATCTCGATCTCATCCATTAAAGCTTTACTTCGTATTCGCAGTGCTCATGACCGGTAACGTTGCATTTGATCTCTTTAACAGAGACCTTACGGCCGAGAATCTTGCCGAGTGCCCCTTCAAGAATCGCTCCCTCTAAATCACATACCATTTTTTCATCTTCAAGTGAAGGCAGTCCTTTGCAAAAGCAGTCCTCCACTGCAATATTAATCCTTCGCTCATCCGAATGAACAATCCGCGGAATACCGATTTTGAGCTCCTCAAACATTTGTAGAAGATCATCAACAGAGCTGACAGGCAGACTTTCACCAATCTTTCTGCCAATGGTAAGCGTAGTCCCCTTTCCTCCCAGGGGAAGCCCCTGGTTGAGTCCGATCAGACGTATGGTACGAAATAACTCAAGGGGCACCGTATTACCAAGGGTACTCCTATCAATCTGACGCATATCCTCAAATGAATATTGCAGCAATTACTCCAACTCCTTTACTCTCTCTATAACTCTATTGTAATGATAAGCCGGTGAAGAATCCTTGATGCAGATCAAGTTTTTGAGAATTATGTGTTTCCAGTCACCCGCCGGAATCCGGAATCTTGATATGTTAGAGTCAGCTATAAGGAAGGGTGAAGGATCATGAGCTGTACTACCTGCAATTCGCATGCCTGTGTACGTCAGGTTCCCGTGTTTCGGAGCTTGTCTGATGAGGAATTAGTGATGATCGAATCGATTACAGAGACCCATAACTATAAAAAAGGAAGTCAAGTGTGCAGAGAAGGGGAGCCGTCTGAAGCATTGTTTGTAGTAAAAAGCGGTCTCATCAAGCTGACTCAGAACAGTAAGGATGGAAAGCAGCATATTGTCCGTTTTCTTTTCCCGGGCGATTATTTCGGCCAGTTTGCCTTGCTCCATAATAAAAATAATGATGTAACGGCAGAGGTGATTGAGAGCGGAGAGGTATGCCGGATGCACCGCAAAGATTTTATTCCCTTACTGGAGAAGAATGCTGGTCTTGCCTTTAGCTTCCTGATGTCTGTTAGCGAGCAGCTGCATCAGGCCGAGGAGGCTGCAGGGGCATTGCACATGTTTGAGGTTGAGAAGAGACTGGCCAGGCTGTTGGTATACCTGTATACAAGGAATCTTGCCGAATCGGCAGTGACTGTACAAGCCTTAGGACAATCTGTAGATTTGCCGTCAGCCCAAAAAGAAGTAGCAGCCATGATTGGAACTACCGCAGAAACTCTAAGCCGCAAACTGAATAAACTGGAAGCATTGAAGATTATCGCCATGCATAAAAGAACCGTGAATATTCTTGAGCTGGAAGCTCTTATTCAGATTGCAGAAATCAGAGATTGAAATCCTATTGTTCGACAAAATACGACTAATTACAATGCTGTACATGCGTATTTTCAACATAATTCTACAAAATAATACTTAAAATTCTTTACATCTAATCTATCGATGGAGTAGAATACTTCTATATAGACAATGTAAATTATTAGGATTTTCAGGGAGCGTGGAAGTATGGGGAAATGTCCTTTTTCATTTATGCATGGTCTGACTTCAAAGAACACCAATGAGGAATCTTCCGCCGCTCCATCAACGGACAGCAAGAGCTTTGCACCCACTGCCACAGAGACGTTTCATACCCTTGACGGGCATGATGATTTGAACGAGCAAATGCGAATGATCGATTTAACTGAGGAAGATTTAAGACTTCTGCGCTTGATGAAACCGGCTGTAGAACAGAGAATCGACGATATCACTAATCAATTCTATAATACGGTTCTTGGAGTTAACAAACTGGAAGCAATTATTCTGGAACACAGCAGTATTGAACGCCTTAAAAAGACTTTGCGTGAGCATATCATCGAGATTTTTGATGGTAATGTTAACGAGGAGTACGTTGCCAAGCGGCTAAAAATTGCGAATATTCATAAGAGGATTGGCCTGGAGCCTAAATGGTATCTTTCTGCTTTTCAGAATCTGCAGAATGTGTTCATCACGGCTATTTATATTGAGACGCATACAGATGTCGAGAGGATCAAATTGGTCCAGACCGTAACCAAATTGCTTAATCTGGAACAGCAGCTGGTCCTTGAGGAATATGAGAAGGAGAACATTAGGGAAAAGGAAGAACAGTATCTGCTGGTTAAGAACGAATTGAAACACAAGATAGCTGAATTCAGCGGAGAGCTGATTGACCTTAGTATAGATACCAACGCCGCTGTGGAGCAGCTGGTGGCGAGCAGCAATGAAGTCAACAATACATTCCAGCGCACTGCCGCCTCCGCTCTGGAGTCACAGGGGAAGGCCAGGGAGGGACATGGACAGCTTAACAACCTTACGGGTCAGATTAATCTTATATATGAGAGTACTAATGAGATGGAGCGGTCAGTAAATGAACTGAGCAGTTCATCACAGAAAATCCGTAAAATTGTGGTGGCTGTCCAGGATATTGCTGACCAGACCAAGATTCTGTCATTGAATGCAACGATCGAGGCTGCAAGAGCGGGAGAACACGGGCGGGGGTTCAGTGTTGTAGCGCAGGAGGTAAGCAGACTTGCAGAAGATACCAAGAATACGGTGGTCCGGATCGGTGAACTGACCCTTCAGTCCAGCTCCCTTACGTCGCAGGTTGTTGGGGAGATCCGCAAAGTTCAGGAGTTGACGGAGAGCGGCAAACACCAGTCCCTCGAGACTAGCAGGCTCTTCAGTGATATTGTAGACTCTATGCAGACGAGTACCCAGAGAATTGTTACGGTAGAGGAAGAGATCAAGGTGCTTATTCAGACCATTGAAGGTATTGGTTCAGCAACTGCGCAGACAGCAGCTTCGGCAGGACAATTCAAATCTGCGACGGATAATTTATAGAAGGAACCATTTATATAGAAGAAAAACGTTATATTGCAGCGCGCAAGGTGCCATTCTGAACAAGAAAGGCACCTTTTCTATTTTTTTCGTAAAAAGTTGATTTGTTTTTGCAAATCCCCTTGCAATATAGCCGCCTATTATATATAATAATAAATGTTGTTCTGAGACGTTGCGATGATGTGAGAGGTTACTGACACACCCGGCCCCTTTGCCATGAGGTCGACGTCAGAAAATTTTCACGGAGTATGTCCGATAATAAATTGGGCGATAGAAGGAGGGACTAAAATGGCAAAGCAAAAAATTCGTATTCGCTTGAAAGCATACGACCACAGAATTCTTGATCAATCCGCAGAGAAAATCGTTGAAACAGCAAAACGTTCGGGTGCTGGTGTATCCGGGCCGATCCCGCTGCCAACTGAGAAGCAAATCATTACTATTCTCCGTGCGGTACACAAGTACAAGGATTCCCGTGAACAGTTTGAACAACGGACTCACAAACGTTTGATCGATATTGTGAACCCAACACCACAAACTGTGGATGCCTTGATGCGCTTGGATCTACCGTCCGGTGTAGATATCGAAATCAAATTGTAATTTCATTATTAAGCAACTAGGAAAAGAAAAGAGGTGTCAACATTGAAAGGTATCTTAGGAAAAAAACTCGGTATGACTCAAGTGTTTACTCCAGAAGGTAACGTAATCGCGGTTTCTGTTATCGAAGCTGGCCCTTGTGTGGTACTGCAAAAGAAAGACCTGAATATCGACGGATATGAAGCAGTGCAGTTGGGCTTTTCCGATAAAAAGGAAAGTCGCTCCAACAAGCCTGAACAAGGTCACGCCAAAAAGGCAAACGCAACACCTAAGCGCTACGTTCGCGAAATTCGCGGTGTTGACCTCGGGTCACTCGAGGTTGGACAAGAGCTTAAGGCTGACATCTTCGCAGAAGGCGAATTTGTTGACGTAACAGGTACTTCGAAAGGTAAAGGCTTCCAGGGTAACATCAAACGCTGGGGACAAAGCCGCGGACCAATGGCACACGGATCGCGCTACCACAGAAGACCAGGCTCCATGGGTTCCATTCAAGCTAACCGTGTTCCTAAGGGCAAACGCCTGCCAGGACATATGGGTCACACGACTATAACGGTTCAAAAGCTTGAGATTATCCGAGTTGACGTAGAACGTAATGTATTGCTGGTTAAAGGTGCGATTCCGGGCCCTAAAAACAGCTTCGTGAAAGTTAAACAAACCGTTAAGAAATAATTTCTGAAGAAAGGAGGAACATGAAATGCCAAAAGTAACACTTTTTAATACTAGTGGTAACGAAGTTGGCGAAGTTGAACTGAGTGATTCAGTTTTCGGTATCGAACCGAACGTACATGTGCTGCATGAAGCTGCACTTATGCAAAGAGCTTCCCTTCGTCGTGGTACACACAAAGTAAAAGGACGTTCTGAAGTGCGTGGCGGCGGACGTAAGCCTTGGAAACAAAAAGGTACAGGTCGTGCTCGTCAAGGCTCCATTCGTTCACCACAATGGAAAGGCGGCGGCGTAGTCTTCGGACCAACACCACGCAGCTATTCCTGGAAATTGCCTAAGAAGGTTCGCCGGTTGGCCATCAAATCCGCGTTGTCCTCGAAAGTACTTGAGAATGACATCATCGTATTGGATAGCTTGACTATGAGTGCTCCGAAGACGAAAGAATTCGCAGCTATTCTGAACAACCTGAAGGTTGGCACAAAAGCATTGATCGTAGCTCCTAGCTATGATGACAATGTAGCGCTTTCCGCTCGTAACATCCCTGGGGTGAAATTCGTAGCGGCTGACGGCATCAATGTTCTTGACGTACTGACGTACGACAAACTGATTATCACTAAAGAAGCAGTTCTGAAGGTAGAGGAGGTGTTCGCGTAATGAAAGATCCGCGTGATATTATCAAGCGTCCGGTGATTACGGAACGCACATCCGAATACATGAGCGAATTGAAATACGCTTTTGAAGTGGATATCCGTTCTAACAAGACCGAAATCAAAAAAGCTGTTGAAGCTATTTTTAAAGTTAAAGTTGTTAGTGTGAACACAATGCGTGTACCTGGCAAACTGAAACGTTACGGCAAATATTCCGGTTACACTCCGGAGTGGAAAAAAGCCATCGTTAAGCTTAGCCCGGACAGCAAACCGCTCGAATTCTTTGAAGCGGTAGAATAATACTCTTAAAGTAAGGAGGAAACTATAGTGCCAATCAAAAAGTACAAACCGACCTCTCCGGCAAGACGCAACATGTCTGTGTCTACGTTTGAAGAAATCACAACAAACCAGCCAGAGAAATCGTTGCTTTCTCCGCTGTTCAAACATGCGGGACGCAACAACCAAGGTAAAATTACGGTTCGTCACCACGGCGGCGGACACAAACGTAAATACCGTATCATCGACTTCAAACGGACTAAAGACGGCATACCAGGTAGCGTTGCTACAATCGAGTATGACCCGAACCGTACTTCCAATATTGCTTTGATCCACTATGCTGATGGAGAGAAACGTTATATTATCGCTCCTAAAGGCCTTAAAGTTGGGGATAAAGTTGAGTCCGGCCCTGCTGCGGACATCAAAATTGGTAACAGCCTTCCGCTGATCAACATCCCGGTAGGTACAATTATCCACAACATCGAGTTGAAACCAGGTAAAGGCGGACAGTTGGTTCGTGCTGCTGGTACTGAAGCTCAGTTGCTGGGTAAAGAAGAAAAATACGTATCCGTTCGTTTGAACTCCGGCGAAGTTCGCAGAATCCTCAGCGTATGCCGCGCAACCATCGGATCCGTAGGTAACGAAGATCATGAATTGATCAAGATTGGTAAAGCCGGACGCAGCCGCTGGCTGGGACGTCGTCCTGAAGTTCGCGGTGTTGTCATGAACCCTAACGATCACCCACACGGTGGTGGTGAAGGCCGTGCTCCAATCGGACGTAAATCGCCAATGTCACCTTGGGGTAAACCAACCCTCGGCTACAAAACGCGTAAGAAAAACAAAGCATCTGATAAATATATCGTTCGTCGCCGCACAAAATAAGACGCTTCTGGCAAGTTAGGCTAGCGCGAAGCGTCGATTCGCGGTTTGAAGAACCGGATGAAGGGAGGATTCACACATGGGTCGCAGTTTAAAGAAGGGGCCGTTTATTGATGGCTACCTGCTGAAAAAAGTTGAGGATTTAAACGAGGCAGATAAGAAAGTTGTAGTTAAAACTTGGTCCCGTCGCTCAACCATTTTCCCTCAGTTTATCGGACATACGTTTGGTGTATATGACGGCCGCAAACACGTGCCTGTATACGTAACAGAAGATATGGTAGGTCACAAGTTGGGCGAGTTCGCGCCAACACGTACTTACAAAGGCCACGCGGGTGACGATAAGAAAACCAGAAGATAATTAACGTCTTCGTTTGAGAGGAGGGAAAACAATGGAAGCAAAAGCACATGCAAGATCGGTGCGGATTTCCGCTCGTAAAGCGAAACTGGTTGTTGACTTGATTCGCGGCAAGCAAGTGGGGGAAGCAATTGCAATTCTTCGCCACACTCCGAAATCCGCTTCTCCGGTTGTTGAGAAGCTACTGAACTCGGCGATTGCGAACGCTGAGCATAACTACTCTTTGGACGTGAACAGCTTGTTCGTAAGCGAAGTTTTCGTTAACCAGGGTCCAACTATGAAACGTTTCCGTCCGCGCGCCATGGGCCGCGCAAGCCGGATTAACAAACGTACCAGCCACATTACTTTGGTGGTATCTGAGAAATAAGGAGGGATAACACGTGGGTCAAAAGGTAAATCCAGTCGGACTCCGAGTCGGTATTATTCGCGATTGGGAATCTAAATGGTATGCAGGCAAAGATTTCGGTACTCTTTTAATGGAAGACGTCAAAATCCGGGAATACCTTAAAGGCAAGTTGAAGGATTCCGCTGTTTCCCGCATTGAAATCGAAAGAGCGGCAAGCCGCGTGAACGTTACAATTCACACTGCTAAACCTGGTATGGTAATTGGTAAAGGCGGAGCAGAAGTAGAAGTACTTCGCAGCGCAGTTACAACTATCGCCGGTGGCAAAAAAGTACACATCAACATCAATGAAATTAAACACCCTGAACTGGATGCAATTCTGGTTGCAGAAAGCATTGCACAACAATTGGAACGTCGCGTATCGTTCCGTCGTGCACTGAAACAAGCTATTCAGAGAACTATGCGTTCAGGCGCAAAGGGAATTAAAACTCAAGTAGGCGGACGTCTTGGCGGCGCTGAGATTGCCCGTTCAGAAGGTTATAGCGAAGGAACAGTTCCACTTCATACGCTTCGTGCTGATATCGATTACGGAACAGCTGAAGCACATACAACTTACGGCCTGATCGGCGTAAAAGTATGGATCTACCGTGGAGAAGTTCTTCCCCCAGCTAAGAAACAAGCTGCTCAGGAAGGAGGCAACTAATCATGTTGGTACCAAAACGCGTTAAACACCGCAAGCAACAACGCGGTCACATGAAGGGTATGGCAAAAGGCGGTACAGAATTGAACTTCGGCGAATATGGTTTGCAGGCACTGGAACCATCGTGGATCACTAACCGTCAGATCGAAGCTGCCCGTATCGCAATGACACGTTACATCAAACGTGGCGGTCAAGTATGGATCAAGATTTTCCCAGATAAGCCTATTACTCAGAAGCCTCTCGAGGTTCGTATGGGTAGTGGTAAAGGTAACGTTGAGAAGTGGGTAGCCGTAGTTAAACCGGGCAAGATTATGTTCGAACTCGGAGGCGTGTCGGAAGAAATCGCTCGTGAAGCGATGCGTCTTGCCGCTCACAAGCTGCCTGTAAAGACTAAGTTTGTGAAACGTGAAGAATTGGGTGGTGAAGCAAATGAAAGCTAATGAACTTCGCAACTTAACCACTGCCGAGATTGAACAAAAGATCGCTGGATTCAAAGAAGAACTTTTCAATCTCCGTTTTCAATTGGCAACTGGCCAACTGGATAACCCGACTCGGATTCGTGACGTGCGCAAGGAAATAGCTCGTGCTAAAACCGTTATCCATCAAAGAGTACTTGGGATCAGTTAAGTGACCGCGGATTCTTAATCCGTAATCAGGAAGGAGGCTAACTATGAGCGAAGAACGTAATGCACGTAAAGTGCTGACCGGTAAAGTAGTCAGTGATAAAATGGATAAAACCATCGTAATTGCTGTTGAAACCTATAAAAAGCACAATCTGTATCACAAACGCATCAAGTCCACGAAGAAATTCAAGGCACATGATGAAGAGAATGTAGCTAAAATTGGTGATGTCGTGAAAGTCATGGAAACTCGTCCATTGTCCAAAGACAAACGGTGGAGACTGGTTGAAGTGGTAGAAAAAGCGGTAATCATCTAATACGAAGCTGAACCCTTTCCGGAAGGAGGAAATTAATAATGATTCAACCATTTACACGTTTGCATGTGGCTGACAACTCTGGTGCGAAGGAACTGATGTGTATCCGCGTACTAGGTGGTACTGGACGCCGTACAGCAGCAATCGGCGATTTGATCGTTTGTTCCGTTAAACAAGCAACACCAGGCGGCGTTGTCAAAAAGGGTGATGTTGTTAAAGCGGTAGTTGTTCGTACGAAACGTTCTGTACGCCGTAAAGATGGATCTTACATCGCATTCGACGAAAACGCAGCTGTTGTTGTAAAAGACGACAGAAGCCCGCGCGGAACACGTATCTTCGGACCAGTTGCTCGCGAACTTCGCGACAAGGACTACATGAAGATCGTTTCCTTGGCACCGGAAGTAATCTAATAAATCGAGCCGGTCTCGGTTTTAATTGAAAAGGTCAGTTATAGGAGGTGTAATAAATGCCTAGAGTGAAAAAAGTTCTGGAATCCCATAACAATAAACTGCACGTGAAGAAAGATGATGTGGTACTTGTGATCAGCGGGAAAGACAAAGGTAAAAAAGGCCGTGTCATCGCTGCTTATCCTCGTGAAAACCGCGTCCTGGTAGAAGGCGTGAACATGGTGAAAAAACACCAGAAGCCGAACCAGTTGAATCCACAGGGTGGAATCATCGAGCAAGAAGCTTCGATTCATGTGTCCAACGTAATGCACATCGATCCGAAGAGCGGTAAAGTAACACGTATTGGCTACAAAGTGCTCGATAACGGTAAGAAGGTTCGGGTAGCAAAACGATCCGGAGAGATTATCGACTAATACAGTCCTAAAGAAAGGAGGTAAATCTTCATGGCAGCAAGAATGAAAGAACGTTTTCTGAATGAAATTACACCTGCTCTGATGCAGAAGTTTAACTATACTACTGTTATGCAAGTGCCTAAGATCGAGAAGATCGTCATCAACATGGGTGTGGGTGACGCTGTTCAAAACTCCAAAGTACTTGATGCTGCAGTTAATGACATGCAATTGATCACTGGTCAAAAGCCAGTTATCACTAAAGCAAAGAAATCCATCGCCGGTTTCAAACTGCGCGAAAATATGCCGATCGGGGTTAAAGTAACACTGCGCGGCGAGCGTATGTATTACTTCCTGGATAAATTGATCAACGTAACGCTTCCACGCGTACGTGACTTCCGTGGTATTTCCAACAAAGCCTTTGATGGCCGTGGTAACTACACACTGGGTCTTAAAGAGCAATTGATCTTCCCGGAAATCGAATATGACAAAGTGGATAAAGTCCGCGGTATGGACATCGTTATTGTAACGACTGCAAAGACGGACGAGGAATCCCGTGAGCTGCTGAATCAGCTGGGAATGCCTTTCACAAAATAAGAATCATCCATTTCTCCGAAAATGTTTAGGAGGTGTCAGTCTAAGTGGCAAAGACTTCAATGAAAGTTAAACAACAACGCGAGCCTAAGTTCAAAGTACGTGCATATACACGTTGCGAGCGTTGCGGTCGTCCACATTCGGTATTGCAAAAGTTCAAAATTTGCAGAATTTGTTTCCGTGAATTAGCTTATAAAGGCCAGATTCCTGGCGTGAAAAAAGCAAGTTGGTAAGAAGTTTATAAACGGGAAGGAGGTTTACACACATGACTATGTCTGATCCTATTGCAGATATGCTTACTCGTATTCGTAACGCCAACACTGTGCGTCACGAGACAGTAGAAATGCCTGCTTCTACTATGAAGAAACAAATCGCGGACATCTTGAAACGTGAAGGTTTCATCCGTGATGCTGAATTCGTTGAAGATAGCAAACAAGGGATTATCCGTATTTTCTTGAAATACGGCCCGAACCAGGAGCGCGTTATCTCTGGTCTGAAAAGAATCAGTAAACCAGGTCTTCGCGTTTACACGAAGAGCAATGAAGTGCCTCGTGTACTCGGTGGTCTGGGAATCGCGATTATCTCCACATCTAAGGGAGTTATGACCGACAAAGAAGCTCGTCAATCAAAATCCGGCGGAGAAGTTGTCTGCTACATTTGGTAATAAACGTCACAAGATAAGGAGGTGCAACACATGTCTCGTATTGGTCGCAAACCAATCGCAGTACCTAGCGGTGTAGATGTCACTTTGGACAACACCGTTATTACAGTAAAAGGTCCTAAAGGCACTTTGACTCGTGAGCTTCATAAAGACATGAAGATTACAGTTGAAAATAACGAAATCACTGTTGTTCGCCCGTCGGACAACAAATTGCATCGTTCACTTCACGGCACAACCCGCTCCGTTGTCAACAACATGGTGAGTGGTGTGACTGAAGGTTTCTCGAAATCTCTGGAGCTGGTTGGGGTCGGATATCGTGCAAGCAAATCCGGAGATAAAATCGTACTGAACGTTGGTTACTCCCACCCGGTTGAAATTACACCGGAAGCGGGTATCGAGTTCGATGTTCCTGCGAACACGAAGATCATCGTTAGAGGTATCGATAAAGAACGTGTAGGCGCTTATGCTGCCAAAATCCGTTCCGTACGTGAACCAGAGCCGTACAAAGGTAAAGGTATCAAATATGAAGGCGAGCGTATCATCCGCAAGGAAGGTAAAGCTGGTAAGAAGAAATAACCAGCTCTACCTTAATTGTAAGATACCCCGTGCATCTTAAAGTGAAGCTGTTTACGGCAAACTGAAGGGAGTGAAAGGGAAGTCATGATTACAAAAGAGGATAAAAACAAGGCTCGTCTCAAAAGACACCTGCGTGTTCGTAAGAAGATCCAGGGTACTACTGAGCGTCCACGTTTGAACGTGTTCCGTTCTTCGAAACACATCTACGCTCAATTGATCGATGACGTGACAGGCGTTACTATCGTAGCTGCCTCCACACTGGATAAAGAATTGAGTGCAACAATCGGAAATGGCGGCAGCGTTGAAGCTGCAGGTAAAGTGGGTCAATTGATCGCTGAGCGCGCTAAAGAAAAAGGTTATGCAGTGGTTGTATTTGACCGCGGTGGATACTTGTACCATGGACGGATTCAGGCTTTGGCTAACGCAGCACGCGAAGCTGGTCTTGAATTCTAGAATATTTCTTAAAAGGAGGTTAACGACTTGCGTGTAGATCCGAACAGTTTAGAACTGACAGAAAGAGTTGTGCACATTAACCGTGTTGCAAAAGTTGTAAAAGGCGGACGCCGTTTCAGCTTTAGCGCACTTGTTGTTGTGGGCGACGGCAACGGCTATGTCGGTGCAGGTATCGGTAAAGCCGGCGAAGTTCCGGATGCCATCCGTAAAGGCATTGAAGACGCCAAGAAAAACCTGATCCACATTCCAATCGTAGGAACTTCGATTCCTCACT
Organism: Paenibacillus sp. IHB B 3415; assembly: GCF_000802655.2. Classification (NCBI taxonomy): domain Bacteria; kingdom Bacillati; phylum Bacillota; class Bacilli; order Caryophanales; family Paenibacillaceae; genus Paenibacillus; species Paenibacillus sp. IHB B 3415. Next base: position 56,960 of record NZ_JUEI01000024.1, read on the forward strand.
TGGTTACTGGGCATTTCGGCGCAGGACGCGTTCTGCTGAAACCAGCATCCGAAGGTACCGGCGTTATCGCTGGTGGTCCAGTTCGTGCGGTACTTGAATTGGCAGGCGTTGGCGACATCTTGACAAAATCTTTGGGTTCTTCGAATTCCATGAACATGGTCAATGCTACTTTAGAGGGACTTTCCCGTCTGAAACGCATTGAAGAGGTCGCGAAGCTTCGCGGCAAATCTGTCGAAGAATTACGCGGTTAAGGAGGGGAACGTCAATGGCAAAATTGCAAATTACCCTCGTACGCAGTGTGATCGGACGTCCAGAAACACAACGTGTTACTGTTAAGACGCTCGGCCTGCGCAAAACCAACTCGTCCGTGGTTCACAACGACACTCCTGCAATTCGCGGAATGATCAACAAAGTGAGTCACTTGCTATCCGTTACTGAAATTGAAGGCTAATTGCCTCGCATAAATTAACAAACATAAGGAGGTGCAAACGATGAAGTTACATGAACTTGCTCCAGCTCCTGGTTCACGCAAAGAACGCAACCGCGTTGGTCGTGGTCCAAGTAGCGGGAACGGTAAAACTTCGGGCCGCGGTCACAAAGGTCAAAACTCCCGTTCCGGCGGTGGTGTGCGTCCAGGCTTCGAGGGTGGACAAAATCCACTCTATCGTCGTCTGCCTAAACGTGGTTTCATCAATCCTACCCGTAAAGAGTACGCGATTGTGAACCTGGAAGATCTGAATAGCTTTGCTGAAGGAACAGAAGTGACTCCACAACTGTTGCTTGAAACTGGTGTTGTCAGCAACACTAAGAGCGGCATTAAGATTCTCGGCAACGGCGAACTGGCTGTTAAATTGACTGTACAAGCAAATAAGTTCTCTCAATCTGCGGTAGAGAAAATCGAAGCTGCCGGCGGTAAAACCGAGGTGATCTAATGTTCAAGACGCTTAAGAATATATGGCATGTTGAAGATTTGCGCAAAAAGATCCTGTTTACCCTGTTCGTTCTGATCATTTACCGCATCGGTTCGTTTGTACCGGTTCCCGGTGTGAACAAAGAAGTACTGGAATCAACAAATCAGGGCGGAGACGCTTTGATGGGTCTTTTGAACACCTTCTCGGGCGGAGCGCTCAAAAACTTCTCGATTTTTGCGATCAGTATTTACCCGTACATTACAGCATCCATCATAGTGCAATTGCTCTCGATGGATGTTATCCCTAAGTTTGCCGAATGGGCTAAGCAAGGGGAGCACGGGAAAAAACAACTGGCGCAAATTACGCGTTACGGCACTGTAGTGCTAGGTTTGATTCAAGCGTTTGCCACATCTATCGGGTTTAACCGGATTTATGGCACTGAGATGATTCCAAATGCAACCTTTGCGGATTACCTGCTCATTGCGATCATACTGACGGCAGGTACATCGTTCCTGATGTGGTTAGGTGAGCAGATCACTGAAAAGGGTATAGGAAACGGGATTTCCATCCTAATTTTTGCGGGAATCGTCGCCGCCTTTCCGGGATATATCACTACTACGGCTCAATCAAGCTTTATTCAGCCGGATCAGATGTTCCTGAATATTCTTAAAGTCGTTATTGTACTGATTGTGGTTGTTGCGATTATTGTCGGGGTTATCTTTGTTCAACAAGGTATCCGTAAGATCCCTGTACAATATGCCAAACGCGTAGTCGGTAACAAAATGTACGGTGGACAGAATACGCACATTCCGCTTAAAATTAATGCGGCTGGTGTAATTCCGGTTATCTTCGCCGTTTCACTGCTTCAATTCCCGATCGTTATCGCAAGTATCTGGCCACATCTCGCTTGGGCCAAATGGGTTTCCCAGAATCTGGATCATACGAAGCCGCTCGGCATGGTTCTTTATGTAATCATGATCATTGGATTTACGTTCTTCTATACGTTTGTCCAGATGAATCCGCAGCAAATGGCTGATAATATGAAAAAGAATGGCGGATACATTCCGGGGATTCGTCCAGGCAAGGCTACAGAGAAATATTTGACTAGAGTAATGTCGCGTCTGACTATGTCCGGTGCGTTGTTCCTATCACTCATTTCTGTGCTGCCAGTATTGTTTGGTTCACTGTCCGGTCTGCCGAAGCAAGTACAGATCGGCGGCACTGCTCTCCTGATCGTAATCGGTGTGGCATTGGATACTATGAAGCAGATCGAGAGCCAATTGATCAAACGCCATTACAAAGGCTTCATCAATAAATAGGCGATAGGTTCCGGTGAAGTACCTAGGGCTTTAAACTTCCCGGTACCTATTGTGCTGTTTCTTGCTTGGTGGCGAACTTTTGGGGGGAGAAGAGAATCGTGAACATTTTATTCATGGGCCCTCCTGGGGCAGGCAAGGGAACACAAGCCGCTGTAGTAGTGAAGGAACTTGGTATTCCGCATATTTCGACTGGAGATGCTTTCCGCTTGGCGATCAAGCAGGGAACTCCAATCGGGCTGAAAGCTAAATCTTACACGGAGCAAGGCTTGCTTGTACCTGATGATGTGACTATTGGAATCGTTGAAGAACGGCTGCAGCAGTCCGATTGCGAAAAAGGTTTTTTATTGGATGGCTTTCCAAGAACCCTTTCGCAAGCGGAAGCGCTGGGAGAAATCCTTAGCCGCCTCGGCACTTCATTGGATCACGTAATCAACTTGAATGTGGACCGCGGACTGCTGATGGCGCGCCTTACAGGACGCCGGATCTGCAGCACTTGCGGAACATCCTACCATTTAATTTTCAACCCGCCGAAGCAAGATGGCATCTGCGACATTGATGGCGGTCAATTGTATCAGCGTCCGGATGACAACGAAGAGAGTGTTGGCAAGCGTCTGGATGAGTATGATAACAAAACAGCGCCGCTGCTTGCATTTTATGACGATAAAGGTCTTTTGCGTCAGGTAAACGGAGAAAACGAAATCAATGTCGTTTCTTCCGAAATCGTGTCTTTATTGCGGGGTTAATGTAATGATCATTTGTAAATCCGAACAGGAACTTGCCTTTATGAGGGAAGCTGGACGAATTGTTGCCGAGAGTCACCGCCGTATTGCTGAGGCTATAGAGCCTGGTATTACAACTGCAGAACTCGACAGAATCGCCGATCAATACATCCGTAGTCAAGGTGCTGTGCCGTCTTTCAAAGGTTACAACGGTTTTCCTGCCAGCATTTGCGCTTCAGTCAACGAACAATTGGTGCATGGATTTCCAGGTAAACGCAAACTGGTAGAAGGCGATATTGTTACGCTGGATATCGGTGCAGAGTACCGCGGTTATCACGGTGATTCCGCCTGGACCTACGGGGTGGGCAGCATTTCTGAAGAGGCTCAGCGTCTGCTGGACGTCACGGAAGGCTCCTTGTACGCAGGACTGGCGTTAGTCAAACCGGATGTGCGCTTGTTTACAATCTCCCATGCAATCCAGCAGTACATCGAGGACGCCGGCTTCTCCGTTGTCCGCGAGTATGTTGGTCATGGCATTGGGGCAGAACTGCATGAAGAACCGCAAATTCCGAACTATGGCATAGCGGACCGCGGACCACGTCTGAAGCCGGGTATGGTACTCGCGATTGAGCCGATGGTTAACGCTGGGGACAGATATGTCAGAACGCTGGAAGATAACTGGACAGTCGTTACGGTAGACGGTTCACTATGCGCTCACTTTGAGCATACAGTAGCAGTTACACCGGACGGCATGGAGATTTTCACAAAACTGAATGCGTAGGTGATCTTCACGTGAATACTGGGAGCAGCCCGCAGATTGGTCAAATCGTGAGAATTCTCAAAGGCAAGGATGCCGGAGAGGCTGCCGTTGTTATCGCAGTTGTTGATAGCAGATTTGTATATATTGCTGACGGGGACAAACGCAAGTTTGATAGTCCAAAGAAGAAGAATATTCAGCACTTGGAGCTCATACCCTTCATCAGCAGTGAGATTGTAGATAGTTTGGAAGAAACCGGCCGGGTAACCAACGGAAAGCTGCGGTTCGCAGTGATGAAGTATGGGGAACCAGCTGGAAAAAGTGCTAATGAGAAAGGAGACTAACTGTGGCTAAGGAAGATGTCATTGAGGTAGAAGGAACGGTCATTGAGCCGTTGCCTAACGCAACGTTTAAGGTTGAGCTTGAGAACGGTCATCAAATACTTGCCCATGTGTCCGGGAAATTGCGGATGCACTTTATCCGTATCCTAACCGGAGACAAAGTGGTCGTGCAGTTATCGCCTTATGATTTATCAAAAGGCCGTATAACTTACCGTAAATAGATGGGAACTACAACAAAAGTTTTGCTTCGCAAAACTTTGAGGAGGTAATTAACATGAAGGTAAGACCTTCTGTAAAGCCCATTTGCGAAAAATGCAAAGTCATCCGCCGCAAAGGGACTGTTATGGTAATTTGCGAAAATCCGAAACACAAACAAAAACAAGGTTAAGAAGGGGGTGTAGCGTAAAATGGCTCGTATAGCTGGAGTGGATTTGCCACGTGATAAGCGCGTTGAGATCGCCTTGACTTATATTTTCGGAATCGGTAAAACGACTTCCCAGAAAATTCTTAATGAAACAGGCATTGACGTTAACACACGTGTCCGTGATTTGACGGAAGATGAAGTCAGCAAACTGCGTGAAACGATCGACAAGCAAGTTAAGGTTGAAGGTGACCTTCGTCGTGAAATTTCCTTGAATATTAAACGTCTTACTGAGATCGGCTGTTACCGCGGTGTTCGTCACCGTCGTGGATTGCCTGTTCGCGGTCAACGTACCAAAACAAATGCCCGTACCCGTAAAGGCCCGCGTCGTACGGTAGCAAACAAAAAGAAATAAGAAGAGGTGATAAGAGACAATGGCTAAACCGAAAAAAGTCGTACGTACGAAACGTCGCGACCGGAAAAATATCGAGTCTGGCGTGGCACATATCCGTTCCACGTTCAATAACACTATCGTTACGATCACGGACCCTCACGGAAATGCAATTTCCTGGGCAAGCTCCGGCGGTCAAGGATTCAAAGGTTCCCGTAAATCGACTCCATTTGCAGCGCAAATGGCAGCCGAATCTGCTGCTAAAGCAGCTATGGAACACGGCATGAAGTCCGTTGAAGTTATGGTTAAAGGACCGGGCGCGGGCCGCGAAGCAGCCATCCGTTCCCTTCAGGCCGCTGGCCTTGAAGTAAACCTCATTAAAGACGTTACTCCGGTTCCTCACAATGGATGCCGTCCGCCGAAGCGTCGCCGCGTTTAGTAAAATCAGAATTGTGATTGTGGTATAATTCTGACGCATCTGCTAATAATAGGTGTTTAGGCATACTACATGATACACCTGATGGGGTGACTGTTTCATATAGGAGCGACGTTTGAAGGAGGGGTACACTCGTGATAGAAATCGAAAAGCCGAAGATTGAGACCGTAGAAGCCAATGATGATGGAACCTATGGGAAATTCGTAATTGAACCGCTGGAACGTGGATATGGCACGACTCTGGGGAATTCGCTTCGCCGGATCTTGCTTTCCTCCCTTCCGGGAGCCGCAGTGACTTCGGTCCAAATTGACGGCGTTCTGCATGAGTTCTCGACCGTTCCCGGCGTAATGGAAGATGTGACGGAAATCATCCTGAACCTTAAAGCTCTGTCTCTGAAGATTCATTCGGATGAAGAGAAAGTGTTCGAGATTGATGCTGAAGGAGAAGGCATCGTTACCGCAGGTGATATTCGTGCGGATAGCGATGTTGAGATCCTGAACCCGGATCTTCATATTGCAACGCTGGGACCTGGAGCGAGACTACACATGCGCATTTTTGCAGGCCGTGGTCGCGGCTACGTCCAAGCGGACCGGAACAAACGCGACGATCAGCCAATCGGTGTTATTCCAGTTGACTCCATCTACACTCCTATTTCCCGCGTGAATTATGGTATTGATAATACCCGTGTTGGTCAAGTGACTAACTACGACAAATTGACGCTTGAAATTTGGACGGATGGCAGCATCAGACCGGAAGAAGCCGTTAGTCTTGGAGCCAAAATTTTGAACGAGCACCTCGTTCTGTTCGTAGGTCTTACGGACGAAGCGAAAGACGCCGAAATTATGGTTGAAAAAGAAGAAGACAAAAAAGAAAAAGTACTCGAGATGACCATCGAAGAGCTTGATCTTTCTGTCCGTTCCTACAACTGCCTCAAACGTGCCGGTATTAATACCGTGCAAGAGCTGACTACGAAAACTGAAGAAGATATGATGAAGGTCCGTAACCTGGGCCGCAAATCTTTGGAAGAAGTTCAAGAGAAGCTTGAGGAACTTGGTTTGGGTCTTCGTACAGAAGAATAGTTATAGGGTTTCTTGAGACTTGAGTGAAGGAGGGAAAACAAATGGCATACCAAAAATTGGGCCGTGATTCCAGCGCGCGCAAAGCACTATTCCGCGATATGGTAACGGATCTGTTCCTATACGAACGCATCCAGACAACAGAAGCCAAAGCGAAGGAAGTTCGTTCCATCGCTGAGAAACTGATCACAAAAGCGAAAAAGGGCGATCTTCATGCTCGCCGTCAAGTAGCAGCATTTGTTCGTCGCGAGACTGTAGACGGTGAACAAGATGCAATCCAAAAATTGTTCTCTGATATTGCTCCTCGTTACACTGAGCGTCCAGGCGGATACACTCGTATCCTGAAGCTGGGACCTCGCCGTGGCGATGCTGCGCCTATGGTTTATCTTGAACTGGTAGACCGCGCGTAGTTTCACAAGCATGATTTCCGGATGTACGCATTACGTATTTAACGTTATTGTACTGCAGGGCATTTTTGACCCTGCCGTGCAATTAACCGCGGGAATCACCTTGTATAGAGTAGAAGGAGCTCCCGCCGGGGCTCTTTTTTTATGAAACAGAAAAACCTATGGACTAACAGGAGAATGAAATGCGCAATCTATTGATGAAAGTCAATTATGACGGTACCCATTATGATGGCTTTCAGACCCAGCCTCAGGGCAATACGATTCAGGACAAGCTGGAGCATGCCATTCTTCATCTGACCGGTGAGACGCTCAAGATAACGGGCTCAGGACGGACAGACGCAGGAGTGCACGCTTATGGCCAACCTTTTAATTTCATAACCTCTTCCCAGATTCCGCTCGAACGCTGGTGTCTGGCTCTGAACGCCAGGCTTCCGCAGGATATCGTGGTTACCGAGGCCTGGGAGGTTCCGCTCTCTTTCCACTCCCGTAGAGGAGCGAAGCGTAAAACCTACCGGTACACGATTAACGGCAACCGGTTCCCGGACCCGTTCCAGCGGCGCTGGCAGCATCATCATCCGATGAAGCTGGATATTCCGGCGATGGAACAGGGGTTGGCAGGGCTGCTGGGCACCCATGATTACACTTCATTTGCGTCCAGAAAGTCTACCAAGACTTCACATGTGCGCACGATATTTGAAGCACGTCTTGAGGTGGACCGCAGCATGTGCCGGCCCGGGTCTTCCGATCAGGGAGTTATCCATACGTATATTACAGGCAGTGGCTTCCTGCAGCATATGGTACGCATAATTATGGGCACGCTGATGCAAGTGGGGCAAGGCAAGATCAGCGCGGATAGAATCCCTGTAATTCTTGCGGCATGTGACCGCGCAGCTGCCGGACCTACGGCTGTGTCTAAGGGTTTGGCACTCTGGAGTGTAGAATATGACGAGAATGAGAGTTAAACGTTCAGCACACTTTTTATTTCTGAAAAATAGCGTTTGAATAATTAAAAATCACTTGCACTTGTCATGTTTATGCTGTAATATAAAAGTTGTGTTTTCTTGATGGCTATCCCACAGCCCCGATCAAGGAAATGCCAACAAACAAGCTTTTCTTAACTCACATAATTGTAATCCAATGAGAAACAAGATATACGAAACAGATGATTTTCGTACGAGAACAAGGAGGAAACATTCATGCGTACCACCTACATGGCGAAGCCAAACGAAGTTGAACGCAATTGGCACATCATTGATGCCGAAGGCAAAACACTTGGTCGTTTGGCAAGCGAAGCCGCTGCTCTAATCCGTGGCAAACACAAACCGCAATTCACTCCACATGTTGATACTGGAGATTTCGTAATTGTTATCAACGCTGAGAAGATTCACTTGACCGGTAAGAAAATGCAGAACAAGAAATACTACCGTCACTCGATGCACCCAGGTGGTTTGAAAGTCACTGTTGCAGAAGAACTGATCAAAACCAAACCTGAGCGTATAATTGAATTCGCAGTTCATGGCATGATTCCTAAGACTCGTCAAGGGGATCACATGAAGCTGAGACTCAAAGTATATGCAGGCGCTGAACATCCACATGCAGCACAAAAACCTGAAGTTTACGAACTTCGCGGATAAGAATAGAGGAGGACAGTTTCATGGCACAAGTACAATACTATGGGACAGGTCGTCGTAAACATTCGGTAGCACGTGTTCGCCTTGTACCGGGTGAAGGACGCATTGTCATTAACAAACGTGAGATGGACGAATATTTCGGTGTGGAAACACTGAAGATGATCGTAAGACAACCTTTGAACCTGACTGAAAATCTGGGCAACTACGATGTAATCGTTCTTGCACATGGTGGCGGCATTTCCGGTCAAGCTGGAGCAATTCGTCACGGTATCTCCCGTGCATTGCTCAAAGTGGACCCTGAATATCGCGGTGCGCTGAAGAAAGCTGGCTTCCTGACTCGTGACCCACGTATGAAGGAACGTAAGAAATACGGCCTCAAAGCCGCTCGTCGTGCTCCACAGTTCTCGAAACGTTAATATCTGTCTCCTTGTTATCAAGGAACTCAAGCTCCTGGCCTTTATGGCCGGGAGCTTTTTTAGTTGTTTAGGAAATTATACAATGCAAAAAAATGTGGATAACTCCGATGAA
>NZ_JUEI01000025.1:0-47765 GCF_000802655.2 Paenibacillus sp. IHB B 3415
TTTTAGGTCCTCTACTTTTCCCTCTTTTATAATTTCTATTATTTTCTTTTCAAATAATCGTTCGCGAAAAAGACTTGAATGTAAATTCCGATTGAGCTCTAACTCCATTTTCTCTATTTTTACATTAGGTTCTGTTAGTTCAGCATTTTTCTTCCATACGGATTCCGGTGGAAACAAGACATGGTTAAACATGTAGAATACTATTGTACTTATGCTTAACAGTTTTTCGTGTAGAACAATAGGGAGCAACTTGTAATATTGTAGGATTTTATCACGATAAAAAAATCCGCGTGAATCATGGATTATTCCTTTCACTCTATCCTCAGATATAGGATAGGAAACAGAGGGGCCGATTAATGCGGTACCTTCAAATGTTTGATTGTTAAAAATACTAATCAGTATAAATTTTTCTGAAAATGCCGACTTCTTAATTAATGGGAATTCATACGGTTTACTCGCGTAGAAATTCAATTGCGCAAATAATTTTTGTTTTTGGTTCTCATAAAGAGGATTGAAAAACGGTTGATTTGAGGATTCATATATTATTTTCCCGTTTGGGTCAATATATAAAACGCTTAAACCAAAAGTACTGGAAATGAGATCGCATATTTTCTTGTTTTTATCAATGTAAGAGTCCATGCACTTTCCCCTTTCCTCATTCAAGTACAATAAGCTCAATGCTTCATGTGGTAATTGTACAAAAAAAAGTACGGAAATACCATAATGATTTAATTTTCAATGATATGATAGCGCTTAGAGCTGCGACCGTAGTATTGCAATACATACGGATTTTCAGTTATTCCTATAAAAGTCTGATTCTTTGATAAAAGGCGATTATTTAAGAGAGGGTGTTAAGACAAATGAAGGTATTGGACAAAGTTATTGTTGTTACAGGAGCGGGAGGCGGAATCGGTAGAGAATTGGTTCTTAATCTGCTTTCAAAGGGTGCGAGTGTTGCTGCTGTAGATATAAGTAAGGAAGCATTAGAGATAACTGTGAATCAAGCAGACAATAAAAGCCGGAGGCTTTCTACACATATCGTAAATCTAACGGAGCGGGATGCAGTCGAAGCACTTCCGGAGCAAGTTATTGATCATCATGGAAAAGTGGATGGAATCATAAATAATGCAGGTATTATTCATCCATTTTTGAAAGTCAATGAACTGGAATACGATAAAATCAAGTTAGTCATGGATATTAATTTTTACGGGACACTTTATATGGTAAAGACATTTCTTCCTTATCTGCTGAATAGACCAGTTGCACATATTGCCAATGTATCCAGTATGGGAGGATTTCTTCCGGTTCCCGGTCAAACCATTTATGGCGCATCTAAGGCTGCTGTGAAACTTTTGACAGAGGGTCTCCAGGCCGAGCTTAAAGAGACAAATGTGAAAGTAACTGTTGTTTTTCCTGGCGGAGTAAGCACAAACATTATGAAAAATTCCGGATTGGATGTTACGGATAATAAGGAGATAAGTAAGGAACAAGTTTCCCAATTGTTATCACCTAAAGAAGCGGCCGAAATTATTGTGAAAGGGATTGAAAATGACCAGATTAGAATTTTGGCGGGCAAAGATTCCAAAATAATGGATAAACTCTATCGTTTGAGTCCTAAAAGAGCGACAAACCTTATTGCAGATAAAATGAAGGATTTGATCTAGGAGAAGATCAGCGTTCCCATTTACAGTGAAATGGAAAAGAGATTGCTACTATGAACGTATGGGGTAATTAGTAGCAATCACTTTCTTGACAGAAGAGCATCTACGACATAGGCCAGATTATAGAAAGCTGGTATTAGTACAATACTTTATACAAGCTTATGTTTGTAAACTCTATTAACCATTTCTGAAGATACAAACATGATGCTAAAAAGTAGAAGCAAGATAATGGGTACCATAAACATACCAAATTGGCTTGCAATAAACCCCATTAATAAAGGTATCAATGTAGAACCTGTATAAGCACTTGCCATTTCAAGTCCAATTACACTTGAAGAAGCTTTTTCCCCAAACCTTTCCGGTGTGGCATGAACAATATTCGGATAGATTGGCGCTCCACCTAGTCCCACAATGAGCAATGCCCCTGCAGCAAACCAATGTGGAACCGGTAAAATAAGAATTAGAAGTCCGACACAGCCAACTAACCCGCCGTATCGTATCAGCCTTTTACTGGATAACTTAGTCGAGAGAAATCCGGAAAAAATCCGTCCTATAATGATTCCAATATAAAATAGGGAAGAAAAGGCTGCTGCTGTGCCAGGAGTAATTCCTTTGCTATCAATAAAGAAGGATGCCATCCATAGACCAGCGGCTGTTTCCGAACCATTGTAACAAAGCATGGAGACCATGGACATTCTCACACCCCTGATTCGTAAGGCCTCTCTGTTACTGACGAGTGTCTGCTCGTCTCCTTCTTCTATCTTTCCGTTCTCAAAAACCTTCCATAAAGACAGCGATCCCAATAATATTAGAGCTATGATAGTAAGTACTATCCCTATAGTAAGGTATCCCATACGCCAGTTATTTCCATTATCCAGTGAAAATGACATTACAATAGGTCCCGTCATTGCTCCAATCCCCCAGAAACAATGCAACCAGCTCATATGCCTGGCCTTAAAATGTAGAGCTACATAGTTACTTAATGCTGCATCTACAGAACCAGCACCTAATCCCAAGGGAATCGCCAGAAGTATAAAGAATAAGAACTCGTTTGAGAAGTAAAATCCAAATAAGGCAATCGTTGTTAATAAAATGCTGAACAATGTTACCTTTCCAGTGCCAAATCTATGCAACAATCTGCTTGCAAATAAACTGGATACAACCGTACAGAATGAGACCGTTAACGATATATAACCTGCCATTTCTGTTGTGGCACCAATATCAAGTTTCATAATAGACCATGCACTTCCAAGCAAGGCGTCAGGCAATCCGAGACCTATGAATGCCAGGTAAATAATAATCAGCAATAACGTAATCATCTCTAATCTCTCCTCAGTTTGAATACACTTTGCAATAGCATTATACCAATATAAATCTATCTTAAATAGCAATAATCAATGAATAAATAACACTATTTCGATGTCCTTGTAAGGGAAAGCTGCCTAAAATAAGGTTATATTCCTTACACGGACTGTTACTGGGCGAACCAGGCATGACCGATTTCGATTACTCAACCTGTAATCGTTTTCAGTCATTTTTATTTTGCAGGGGGTGAGTATGTATGAAGGTGATTAAGAAAGTGAACTACAACGTGGTGGCGGGCTGCTCATCGTGCCTATGATGCTGGCAGCAGTGATCAACACCGTGTTTCCGCAGTTCTTTCAGATTGGTGATCCCACAACGGCTCTATTTACTTCGAAAGGAACGATGGTGCTCATCGGCATGATCCTGCTCGTCTCAGGTATGCAATTGAACTTGAGCAAGCTCCCTGTCACGCTGAAGCGGGCGGGAATGCACTGTCTGGCAAGGGTGCTGATCGCCTGGGGGATCGGCTGGGCATTCGTGCATTGGTTCGGCGTGGAGGGGTTGCCGGGATTTCTGCCGTTGCGTTCATTGCGGTGCTGACCAGTTGCAATCCGGGCCTGCACCTGGCGTTAATGAATTCCTATGGGGATGACGTGGACCGGGCGGCTTTCGGCATTTGAACCTCATCGTCGTCCCGGTAATTCCAGTCATGATCCTGAACTCAGCCAGCGGGGTAGGAATTGATTACTTGAGCGTGCTGGCAACGCTGATTCCTTTTCTGATCGGCATCCTGCTTGGTAACCTCGATGACCATATTCAGAAGATGTTTGCTCCGGGGACGGTCATTGTGTTGCCGTTCCTGGGGACAAGCTTTGGTTCAAACATAGATCTGAGCATTGCCTTCCGTTCGAGCCTGTCCGGGCTGCTTATAACGGTGCTGTTCTTCGTCCTATGTTTACTGCCACTGATTATAATTGACCGTGTTTTGTTAAAGCGTCCAGGGTATACAGCAGCAGCCACCTGTTCAGTCGCCGGATTGTCCATGGCAGTACCTGCCATGGCTGCCGGATTCAACCCGGCTTATACTCCTTATGTTGATACAGCCATTGCACAAATTGCATTTGCTGTCATTCTGACCTCCATCACTGTGCCATATGTGGTGAAAAGGCTGGCGGGGTAGTAGGTGAGCTATGGCAGGTAATATGTAATAGAGTGTCCCAAATGCCAAGAATGGCTTGGGACACTCTTATATATGTTTACTTTCCGAGCAAAAAAACAGAGAAGGTGCTTGGAGGAGAAGCAAATGCATAACGTAGCTTAGAAGATGGTAGCAGGATCAGCTCCACAATTTAAAATGGTTCGGTAGCATTATCTTTCTGTACTTCGTTCTCTTGGCCACCAAACTTTTCCTGCATGTATCCTGCGCTAACCTGGATACTCTTGATTGGGTCGTTATCCACCCAATTTTTATGAGTTTCTAATATAACACCTTCTACTCCGTTTTTTATAGCAATTGCTGAGAGAGTATCCAGATCCATATTTCCATATCCTAATTCAGTAGCATTTTCTTTCAGTATGGGTGTCATATAGGGACCTGATTTGGTATGTCCGCGGTCATTGATATGCCATAGTTTCATTCGGCTGCCCAGTTTTTCCATCAAAGCCGGAACATTAGCCCCGCCATCGGCCATCCAGTAACTATCAAACTCGAAATTAACATATGCAGGATCTGTTTTTTCAATAATAATGTCGTAAGCTGTTTTATCAGGGGTGACCTTTTGCAGTTCAACATTATGATTATGATATAAAAGACGTATCCCTTCTTCAGAAAGGGCTTTTCCTGCCTGGTTAAGATTTTGAACAAGTTCTTCCACGTCATCTAAACTACTATAATCAAATTTGTACATACCGGTAATAACTACTGTATCTGTACCGAATTTTTTCGCTTCAACGGCTAACGCTTTCGCATCCTTCTCAATGCTCCCCAGATTACTATGTAGGCTTACGACCTTCAGTCCGCTTTCCTTAATCAGCTTAGGCCAATCAAGCTTGCCGCCATTGCCAATAGGCATTCCTGAGAACTTTGTCATTAGTTTTACAAGAATGGAAGACTTGTGAATCATAAAATCATTTAATTCGATAGAATCATAACCTGCATTTTTGATATTAAGTAATGTTTGTAAAGCATTATCATAATTATTACTCATTGTTCCTATCATAATCTGTTGAACTGCAGTTGTTATATGCTGTGAATTATTCCGGACCTTACTTTTAACAATTTTGCTTTGCTCCGTTTTGTGTGATTTGACAATTTTATTAATGCGGATATTTTCTTTGATTTCATACCCGGCAACAAGAATTATTATGAGACTAATACACGCAATGATTACTTTTAGTACCTTTTTTCTGTTTTTTTTCAATTTGTACATCTCCGTTTCATTGACTTATTTCATGAGTACTTTACAATAATATCAACATCTGTCTATTTTACAACCGACAGATTCTTCGGAAATGTCGAATACAATGGAGGCCCTATGTCAGAAAAAAATAATGTCAACCAGAGGGTGATGCTAACGAAACGCTTGGTTGGCGAAGCTTTATTAAAAATGTTAAAGACGCGTAATATTAATAAAATATCCATACGGGAACTATGCCAAGTTGCAGGAATTAATCGCACTACATTTTATAATCACTATGGGAGTCAATTTGATGTATTAAATGAAATCGCTGAGACGTACATGCAAAATACTTCATTTACTGTTATCAATGATCTTGCAGCAGGTAAAAATATTGATGAATGTCTGACTGGAATACTACAATACATCAAAGACAATCTTGAATTTATAAAACTTGTAATAGATATGGAGAATTATGATCTAATCTCCCGCATTACTATCTCACTGCCGCAGTTTGATCATATGGTCATTAAACATTTACCGGAAAAATTGGATTTGAAGGAAAAGAAGGCAATTGCCTCTTATGTCCAGTATGGAACAGTAAGACTTCTTAAAGAATGGATTCTCACAGATTGTTTGGAGTCACCGGAAGAAGAAGCAGAATTGATTCTGAAAATGGCTGGAAGGACGATTGGTAATGGATAACCGCCTGCAATAATCAGAGCCATGCTGATTCTGAAGAGACAATCTCTCGACTGGAAGAAGCTCTGGACAACATGAAAGAAGCGGAGTGTGTGGCAATAATCCACGTGATATTCCAAGGGATGGTTGACATGCCATGGATGAATCCCATAGATCTCCAGTTGCGGTCTTTGAATATACAAAATATTCCAGGTGGTTGGATATTCAGATACACAGCATTTTTCAAGGAGGTTCGAAAAGGTCGCGGGCTGCAAATCCAGGGACTTTAGGAAAAACACACCAAGTGTTTAGACGTATTTAGCCATCCGATGGAATAAGTAAGAGGTGAAACTGTAGTTGATTTGAAAATAAATGCCTGCGGGTTCAGCAGAACTTACATCATTTTGCGCGGTATGCAATTGGACAAGAACTGAAGTATCCAGTTTTGTGTTTAAGGGCGTATCGCGCGTTTTTTCCATAGTTATGCAGGAGGCACAGTCGCTAACCGACGAGCTCCCAATTGATACACTAGCAGGCTCAAAAAGCTCATACAGCGGGATATCATGAAAGACTGACGATGAAGTGACCAGATGAGCCTGACAGGGTCAGTCCGTTTTCTTTTTTCAACCACTACTTCTGCTATATGCTCATCCTTTCACTTCGAGGAGCAGCTTGTGCAGCAAGGCAATATCATTTTGGACTGATTGATGGGCATGTTCTGAAATCAGCCGGACGGAGACTTTTTTAGAATCGGGAATGTTTGATAATTCAGAATCGCCATTTTCAATCAAAAGCTTTCTTTTATTCAGCCGTTCAATGGCATCTTCGATCAAATAAGCAAGCTTCCTGCTGTCAACCTTATCCAGAAAAAAGAGGGAGGAGTACAGGGAAGTGAAATTTGTTAAGTTTTGAAATGCGGAATAGATTTCTTCCACCAGTGTTTCACGGCCCTTTTCTGTAATTCCATAGGTCGTTTTCTCGGGACGGTTGTCGGTCTGCTCAACCTTGATTTTTTGAATAAGTCCTTTTTTTAAAAGAACCTCAAAATTATAATAAAGGGTTCCATCGTTGATCGGAAATGAATTATCGAGAGGCTTTAGAACTTGCTTCTTCAGATCGTAAGGATGATGCTCCCCCTCGCTCAGGATACCAAGGATAAATATTTGAAGCGACATAAGACTCCTCCTAAAATATATATGAAAAGAGCCGTCTGCCGTAAAGGGCGTTCGGCTCTTTCTATTTTACATGAAGAGCGGCTGAGGTGCATCACCGGGGCTTAATTTAGTGTACGGCTTGAAATGGTGGATTACAGTATTCAAAGCAAGCGCTGAAACCATGATAAGGCTAAGACCTAACAGCAGTACAGCAGAACGTCCTCCGCCGAATAGCAAATTGTAGTCCAACTGAACTGTATAAAACATTACGGAAATATGGCTAATGGCTTTATAAAATCCTGGCATCATAACCTGTGGCACCACCGATCCATTGGCGATGGTCTGAATCAGCAAGAACGGTAGATTTAGCATCATGCCTGCCTGTCCAAAGAGGAGGCAGAAAATGCTGGTGAACTGAATGGCTGCGAATAATTCGAGGGCGTGCAACAGCCACAAATGAACAAACGTACCAGCTCCATATCCGTGTATGAAGAAATAAATGCTAAGCCCGATCAAGGGGACGATCAGAGAAATTATAGCATTGGTACCTTGCAGCGAAAGGAAGGCTTTCCATTTTCCAAGCTTACCCTTTAATTGGTTCAATGCACCGATTGCCATCATGGAGTATATCATTGCCCCGACATAAGAGGACATCGTCAGAAACATTGGAGCCATTTGGTTATGCATCCCGGCTGGCTGAGGATTGGAATCTATTACATTGGCCTTGACTTTGTTAACAATGCCTGTGGCTATTTCCTTGGCCTGCACCTCCGACATCTTCATATTTTGCAGTACACCTTCAATGCCGCTTGTCTGCAGCTGGGTACTGATTTTTTCTGTGATTTGCGTTACTACATTTTGAACTGTGCTGTTGGTGGTAGCTGGATTGGATTGGTTGATATAATAATCCAGTTGAACTTGCTGGTCCGGAGCAGAGAGCTTCTGCGTAAAATCCTGAGGGATGTGCATGATCAGATGAATGTCCCGGTCTTCAAGCTTTTGCTGAGCCGTCTTTAGATCGGTATCCGTCTGCACTTGAAACGGCAGCTCCTGCTCAAGCTGCTTCGCAAATTCCATCCCGTACTGCTTATCTTCATTTACAATTGCCACCGAGAGATTGCCGATGTTCTTCGGAACCGCACTATAACCGGAAGTGAAGACTCCGATCATAATGATTTGGTAAAAAATCATCATAAAAACACCACTCAGAATTGCCTTATTTTTGAAAAATGATTTCATCGCTCACACCATCCATATACTTTATTTAAAATACTCTATTTAAAGTATAACTTTTCATGGATGCTGTCAATAGTTCCGAGAAATCGTTTCAATCAAAATCTTGTTCGGTTTGTATACTGATGATGCTATGGTAGCAGGCAGAATTAAAAATTCTATATCGAAAACGAAATAGTTAATCGCTATACTGTAAACGAGTGAACTGTTAACTTTTTAACTTTAATCGGCTTGGACTGACAGTTAAAAGAAAGGAATAAAAAATGGATCAGGACTTAAAAACTCAACTCGTACATTCGATATTTCAATTAAAGAGGCTACATGGAGCGGGACTCGGAATGGAAACGGGAGGGAACAAGAGTGACATTAACATGACAGAACTTGTTCTAATGAAAGGAATCGCCGACAATTCCACTGATTCCGAAAACAACATCGGTTTGCCCGACGTTCGGGGATACCTGTCAATCTCCAAAGCTGCAGTTTCCCAGATGCTGGGTACACTTGAGAAGAAAGGATATATAAACAGAGACTTAGACAAGAATAATCGTAGAAACCTTGTTGTTACACTTACCCCCAAAGGACGTGAGATTCTAAAGAACAAGGATAACGAGTTTAACGATAGGCTTGATAAAATTATAACTCATCTCGGAGAAGACGATGTTAAACAAATGATAACGATTGTTAACCGTATGATAGAGTATACAAACAAACTTAATAACGAATAAGACAGGATGAATGAGCGAAGATTTTTAAATAAGCAAAAGAAGGGGAAGAGGTTATGAATACATGAAGAATAAAGAGCGTTGGACGATTTCCGATATTCCCTCCCAGAAAGGCCGCTTGATTCTTGTCACAGGTACAGGGGGGTTAGGTTATATAACCGCTTTAATTCTGGTCCGTGCAGGTGCGGAAGTTATTCTGGCAGGACGAAACAGAAGTAAGGGGGAGGCGGCAGTCAAAGAAATTCAGTCAAATGTTGTTTCGGCAAATATACATTTTGAACAGATTGATCTTGGCGATCTTGCCTCCATAGAAGCTTCCGTAAAACGGATACGCGATAAGTATCCAAGGCTGGATGTCCTTATTAATAATGCCGGAGTGATTATGAATCAGGAACGACAAGTTACCAAGGATGGTTTTGAATTGCAGTTTGGCACAAATTTCCTTGGACATTTTGCGTTGACAGCTCATCTTATGCCGCTTTTACGAAAAGGACACAACCCTCGGGTTGTCAATGTCTGTGCCCTTGCCGCCAATAGTGGTGTAATTAATTTTGATGATCTGCAGTCGGAAAACCTTCATAAGCCCATGCCAGTATATGGTCAATCAAAACTGGCTAACTTGATTTTTTCACTTGAGCTTCATCGTCGTAGCATGGCTGAACGGTGGGGAGTTATGAGCATTGCCGTTCATCCGGGCTTATCTCGATCAGATTTGGTTGACAATGGAACAAGAGAAAAAAGCAAGATGCCGCTTGCGCTTCGTCTGATTGGACCAATAATGTTACAGTCGGCTGAACAAGGGGCTTTGCCAACGCTGTTCGCAGCAACCTCCCCGGAGGCCGTCAGCGGACAGTATTATGGACCGGATGGAGTTAAAGAAACAAGGGGATTCCCTGCACCTGCCAAAATACCGGCTACTGCAAAAGATGTAAATACTGCCATACGATTATGGGAAATCTCCAAACAGTTGACGAATGTGGATTTCGAGAAGATATTATCGGGGATATCCTAAATAAAATCATGCCGGTTACTATTCTGCCAAGGATGCGAGCGCAGTATTATGCAGAAAAAGCGGCCGAGGAGGCCGCTTTATCATTTCTGTAATAGCGCTGCTCATCCAGACTGTATTTGGTTTGTTACATCCTACTAGTCAGCAGTTCCACAAATTTGGTTGCTTCCGCCCCGGTCACGGGCCGATTCGGTGCGAATTGGGTGGCGGAATCACCGTTCAGAATCCCCGCCGCAACGGAGCGCCCAATAGCTTCGGAAGCCCAATGCCCGTTTGGCACGTCTTTGAAGGCTACCGGGTTTGCTACAGAAGAAGCTTGTTTTTGGCCCGTAGTCCGCATAACATTATCAGCGATCATCGCAAGCTGCGCCCGCGTTACGGCCAAATCCGGGTTAAACAGGCCTGCACCGGTTCCTTTCATAATACCGGCCGTCTTATTTTGGCGAATAGCCAGATCCTCAGGCGAATTTACGGTATCCGTGTAAATATCTGTACCGATTACCTCGCTTAGCTTTAGCTGGTCAGCCAATAGCGCAGCCAACTCCGCGCGTGTCACTTGAGCATCCTGCAGTAAAGAGACCGATGTCGCAGCTGGCTTTTTCTGCTCAAATAACCATGCCAACATATTCTTATCATTAAATACGGGTATCCACGAACAGTGTCTGAAATCTCCGTAAAGCTGTTGAGAGGCTAGAAACGCATCATCATAAATAGTTAGCTTGGCCTGGTTGTTGCCTAAACCGGTCAATGCCTCGTAAGTCAGCGTACTCGTCCGGCTATCTGTGATCGGGTCATTTTGTGCATGTACGAGCCATACCGGTACATCCGTCAGGTCCTTCAGTTCCGATTTAAACTTATCTACGGATCCGGTGTAATCAGCTACGGCGTCTTTCGCCGCAACGATAATGGAGCCGGCGAACAGCTCCGGATACTGCGTCAGGAAACGAAGCGCACCGCCGCCGCCGCTGGACACCCCTACGACATAAATGCGGTTCGGGTCTACCTTGCCAGAAACGATAAGCTCCTTGATTAACTCCGCCTGTACCTCAAAGTAATCACGCATCAACGAAAGTTCTTCGGGATTGTTATAGATTTTCCACCCATAGTTTTCTGGGAATTGTACGGCCAGAACGGATGTATCGTAACCAGAATCTGTCCAGGCAACGGCGCCTTTGTTCTCGGTGAGTTGCTTGAGGTTGTCTGTTCCGACCTCTCCGCCGCCGTGCAGCCATACGATCAGGGGTTGTGGGGCTGTAGATTCGGTCAGTTTAAGTCTGTAGTTCAACTTCTCTCCATTAGTTCCTGTAAACTCCCCAGCGACAAAATCATCGAATGTCCGTGTCTTCACTACCGTCACGGATTCCTTATTAAACGACAACTCGGGGTAACGTCCATTCGTCACGGCAAACGCTGACACCGGACCCCCGGAATATTTAAATGGCTTTACTTTAAGTGATAAAATATTATCCGCCCAACTCAGTTCAACCCCGTCATCCGCATAATCGTTTTGCACAGTCTCGTTATTCTCGTTAACAGGATAACCATCGAAGTTGCCGGTAATTACAAAGTCAGATGCTCTCAAATCGGCATATGAGCCTGCGCTGCTCACCTGCAAATCAAATGATTCAACCATCCTACCCGTATCGCCAATATAAGTATTTGCCGTAATTTGCACAGGTGAAGCCGCTTCGGCTTTCACAGACAGTCCACCGGTCAGTATGGTGCCAACCGCCAAAACAAACGATAACATCAGACCAGTACCTTTTCTCAATTGCATCCTACCTACCTCCAGTTATAAAGTTGTGTTATTTGTACACGAGTCGGATCAAGTCGCTTAAAATGAAAAAAACCTAACTCGAACCGACATAGGAAAAATCCATGTCTGATTCGATTTAGGTTTTGCCCGATTAAGCGGTTACAATCCACATCGTATCTACATACGAAATCATATATATGAACTTTTAAAAAGTCAACAAGTTATTTTTTTAATATTTTCAAAATAAAAAAACATATTTTTACATTATCTTTCACTTGAAAACGTTCTCCACCTCTTATATAATAAAAATACAATTTATATTAGGGTTGTAACTGCATTGCAGGCAAAGCCTAAACCAATTCATGCTAGTTTAATTTTAGTTATGGATTCGTTTAGGCTTTTTTTGTCCGTAAAAAAATATAAAGTGGGCGAACTCATGAGGATAAAAAAAGTATTTAATAATAATGTTGCATTGGTTGAAGGACCAAATCGATCTGAGATCATTGTTATTGGAAAGGGACTAGCCTATCAGAAAACTCCAGGTGAAGATATAGATCCGTTAAAAATAGAGAAGACTTTCGTGATGGAGACCAAAGAGTTATCTGAACGGCTATCTACATTACTGAGTGAGATTCCTCCAAAGCATCTGGAATTGACAGATCAAATTATTCGTTATGCAGCAAAGGATTTAAGCACGACCTTTAGTAATAATATCTACCTGGCTCTGACAGATCATATTAGCTACGCAATTACGCGCACCATACAGGGGTTGAGCCTTAAAAATGCACTGCTATGGGAGATACAGAAATTTTATCCGAAAGAATTTCATGCTGCAACGCATGCATTACATTTAATTGAAAAGGAAACTGGAATTAAACTGCCTGTAGATGAAGCTGGATTTATCGCAATGCATTTCGTGAATGGGCAGCAAGATGGTCAGGAAATGGAACAGACCTTGTTAGTTACCCAGATGGTTCAAGGAATTCTTAATATAGTAACACTTCACTATGGGATAGAGCTGGATGAGAATTCGTTAAATTACAGCCGCTTTGTGACCCACTTGAAATATTTTTCTTATCGCACCATGCGTCATGAATCGATTCCTTCTGAGGATGATGAACTTTACCAACAAGTCGTTACCAAATATCCTGAAGCTTTTGCCTGTAGTGAGAAGGTAAGATTCTATTTACGGGAAGAGTTTCAAGTTGAAACAACCGAAGGTGAAATGGTCTATTTTATGCTTCATATTAGGCGTGTGACCAGCAGAGATTAACCTATTACAATAAAGAACAGGGTTGTTACCATTAGTTGGGCAAAGCCTGGATACGTGATAAGTGTACTGTTTTTCAGTGTGCTTTATCACCTATTCAGGCTTTTTTATTTCATAAAACCAGCCAGAATGAGATCAAAAGGAGCGAGCACAAATGAAATACGAAAGATTAGCCAAAGATATCGTGCAAAATATCGGCGGAGAAGAGAATGTTAACAATCTTGTCCATTGTGCAACACGGTTAAGATTTAATCTCAAAGACAATCAGCTACCGGATAAGGAGAAGCTGAAAAGCTTAGCTGGGGTTTTGAGTGTCGTAGAAAGTGGCGGTCAATTCCAAGTGGTAATTGGAAATGACGTTGCTCACGTGTATCAAGAAATTATGAAAATCAGCAAATTAGGGGCAGGAAATTCTGCTTCCGCAGATGCAGATCAACCCAAGGAGAAGATCATGTCCAGAATTTTCGCAGTAATTTCTGGAAGTCTTTCTCCCCTATTGCCTGCAATGGCTGGAGCGGGGATACTTAAAGCTTTTTTAACCTTATTCACAAACTTTGAATGGCTATCTGCTGATAGTGGAACCTACCTCATTCTGGCAGCAGCAGCAAATGCCGTTTTCTATTTCTTGCCTATATTCTTGGGCATTTCTGCATCGTTCAAATTCGGGGCAAATCCATATGTAGGTGGAGTTATTGGTGCAGCTTTAATGGAACCGAACTTTACGGGATTATTGGCGAATGGAGACACCTCTTCTTTTCTTGGCATTCCTGTAGTCTTAATGGATTATTCATCAACGGTCTTTCCGGTATTCGTATCCATTTGGATTTTCTCTTATGTGGAGAAATACTTAAAGAAAATCATTCATAAAGAGCTCCAGACGTTCATGGTTCCGTTGTTGTCTTTAGTCATTCTTGTGCCGCTTGCTGCGATAGTCTTCGGTCCGTTTGGAGTATATCTCGGAAACGCGATCGCAGATGCTATCAATTACCTCATGGGAGTTAGCGGGCTGTTAACAGGTGCTGTAATTGGCGGGTTAATCTTCTTCCTAGTTGTGTTTGGGCTCCATTGGGGAATTATTCCGATCGTGCTGGCAAATCTTACGAATGGAACCGATCCAATCCTTGCGATGTGGGCAGCATCTAACTTTGCAATGGCAGGGGTGGCACTGGCTGTCTTCCTTAAATCCAAAGAAAAGACTTTGAAATCACTGGCTGGTTCCTCTACATTAAGTCTGTTGTTAGCCGGGGTCTCTGAGCCCACTGTTTATGGTATATTGCTGCGTTACAAGCGCACAATCCCCTATGTTATTATTGCCGGAGCTGTCGGCGGGGCAATTAATGGCGGTTTCAATACGTATGCTACAGCATTTGTCTTCCAGAATATTTTCTCGATCGGTGCATTTGAACCGGTGGGTTACTATTTAATCGGGATTGTCGCCGCTATGGGAATTGGTTTGATTCTAACGCTTCTTTTCGGGTACCAAGATAAAAAAACTGTTGCAGTGACTGAAGCAACTCCTGCTGTAGAAGTGAAGGCTATTCAACCGGAGGCAAGTGCCAATTCTTCTAATCATTCATCTGTCTTGAAGAAAGAGGTGCTTCTCAGCCCGTTAACAGGGGAAGTGAAATCCTTGACTGAAGTTCCCGATCCTGCTTTTGCAGAAGGTGCTATGGGAAAAGGAATAGCTATTGTTCCGAGTGTTGGCCAAGCCGTATCTCCAGTGAATGGAACCGTTGGTACCATTCTCAAATCAGGCCATGCTGTAATTCTACGGTCCGAGAATGGAGCAGAAATATTGATTCATATTGGAATCAACACCGTTCAATTAAAAGGGCAATATTTCACCCCTCGGGTTAAAGCAGGGGATCAGGTGCGAAAAGGGGATCTACTGATTGAATTTGAGCTTGAAAAGATCAGGGAAGCTGGTTACAATCCGATCACTCCAATCATTATCTCAAATACTGCTGAATACTTGGATGTAATTGAAACAACAAGCTCATCGGTTACAGCCCAAGATAAGTTGCTGACTCTTGTGGTCTAAGCAGAACTGGCTAGAAAGGAGACTCACTTTGAAATCCAACACAAACAGTTTTCCAGAAAATTTCTTATGGGGCGGCGCAGTAGCGGCCAACCAGGTAGAGGGCGCTTTTTTAGAGGATGGAAAAGGTTTGTCCACAGCAGATGTAATGCCACGTGGCATTACAGGGCCGATCATGGAGATTCCTGAAGGTGAATATCCTTCTCATGAAGCTATCGATTTTTACCACCGGTATAAAGAAGACATCGCAATGTTCGCAGAAATGGGCTTTCGCTGTTTTCGGACTTCAGTTGCATGGACACGTATTTTTCCAGAGGGAGATGAAGAGATTCCTAATGAAGAGGGCATCCGCTTCTATGAAGGCTTGATAGATGAGTTGCTCAAATACAATATAGAACCTGTCATTACGATCTCTCATTATGAAATGCCTTTAGGATTGGCCAAGAAGTATGGAGGTTGGAGAAGCCGTAAGACCATTGAATGCTATGAACGGTATGCCAAGGTTCTATTTGAGAGATTAAAAGGGAAAGTCAAGTATTGGATGACTTTTAATGAAATTAATATTCTGGCCCATTATCCGTTCACAGGTGGTGGAATTATCCTCCGGGAAGGAGAGAATAAGAAACAGGTTCAATATCAGGCGGCACACCATCAGTTCATAGCAAGTGCACTCGCCGTAAAGGCTTGTCATGAAATTATACCTGATGCCCAAATCGGCTGTATGTTGGCTTATATTCCCGCATATCCGTTGACGAGTGCACCGGAGGATGTCTTTGCCGCCCTGCAAGGTGAAAGGGAAATCCTGATGTTTGGCGATGTACAGGCCAGAGGAGGTTATCCATCCTATGCAGCGCAATTTTTCAAGGAGAATGAAGTGGTACTTGAAAAAGAACCCGGGGATGATCTTATTCTGAAAAGCTACCCTGTTGATTTTATTGGCTTCAGTTACTATATGAGCCGTGCTGTGAGTGCAGATCCGGAGGGGAAAGAGACTACAGCGGGTAATTTGTTCGGTGGTGTCAAAAATCCATATTTGCCTTCATCGCAATGGGGGTGGCAGATTGATCCGCTGGGTCTAAGAATTGCTCTTAATCTATTATATGACCGTTATCAGAAGCCGTTATTTATTGTAGAGAATGGTCTGGGTGCAGCAGACAATCTAGAAGCTGACGATACGATTAATGATGATTATCGGATCAATTATTTGCGGGAGCATCTCTTGGAGGTCTCGAAGGCTATTCAGGATGGTGTCGATTTAATCGGATACACCAGCTGGGGACCGATTGACTTGATCAGTGCATCTACCGGAGAAATGAAAAAGAGGTATGGTTACATTTATGTAGATAAAGACAATGATGGTAAAGGAACCCTTAGAAGAATAAAGAAGAAAAGCTTTGCCTGGTACAAGAAGGTAATTGCTTCTAACGGGTCTGACTTAGACTGAAATATTACTGACATAAAAGCCGCCCTTTAACTAAGGACGGTTTTTATGTTAAGAATATATCATCTATTCTTGAGTGACGTCATGGGCATTTGCGTAGTTTTCAAGTTGGAGCAGGTACAAGACTCCAAGGCCATCTAAATAGCTACAGTGATTGCCTGGATAATCATGTAAATATATTAGTCATTCTCTTCAGAGCGGCTTTTATTTTATTGAAAATGACATGTTTAATCTTAAAAATGCCCATTTGAGTAGTAGAATGAATGATTGTATCATTAAATTGTAAGCGGATTCAATAATTATATTTGAGGGGGAGCATCATGAGATTTAAAAAAATTGGGTTAATGCTGGCGGCTGGCGCCCTGGCTATTACAACTGTTACCGCCTGTGGTGGGAACAATAACAACACCGGAAATTCCACTGCCGCCAACCAGAATCAGGACCAGAACACTGGCGGAGATGAGATTGTTGACATTGAAGTCTGGGGAACGAATATCGGGTATAAGCCAATCATCAAGGGCAGTGAGCTATACGAATTCTACAAGGAAAAACTCGGTGTTGGAGTTCTTCATCCCTATGTGGAATGGAACGGGGGTACGAATTATCTCAATCAACTGAATCTGAAGATTGCTGCTAATGAAATGCCGGATCTTTTTCTCCCCCAGCAGGGTCTTGAGGACAGCCTGGCCAAAAACGGGGCGATTGCAGATTTGACTGAGTTGCTGCCTAAATATGCGCCAAATTTGTGGAATGCGATCCCGCAGGATATGTGGGATGTAGTTAAAGCGAACGATCCTACCGGACAGGGGAAAATATATTATATTCCGGGTGTAGTGGACTATGGAAGATACGCTGGTATGATCCGCCAGGATTGGCTCGATAAGCTGGGCCTGCAGATGCCTACAACCCAGGAGGAGTATGTAAAAGTGCTAGAAGCCTTCCGGGATAAGGATCCCAACGGGAACGGACAGAAGGATGAGATCCCAACGGGCGGACGGGAACAGGCACGCTGGATGGACCACATATTTGCAATGTATGGTGTAGCGATGTTCGAGGGCTATCCAGACTGGGATATTTATAATGGTGAACTGACGTACTCTGCGGTGACTCCGAATATGAAAGCCTCGTTGGAGTTCTTGTCCAAGTTGTATCAGGAAGGCCTGATCGACAAAGAATCTTTGCTGAACAGCAAAGACAAATGGGACGGCAAGATTCAGTCTGATAAAGCCGGGAATTACTTCCACTGGGTGGAGTCTGGCTATCTGCCGCTTGAAAACTTGTTTAAAAATACCGGCGTGAAAGCTAATTTCACTGTACTGCCAGTTCCAAAAGTTGATGGTTATGAGGGCTTTTATACATGGAAACGCTTCACGCCTCCTGCCTGGGTAGTGAAAAATAACAAGGATGAGAAAAAGCTGATGGCTACCCTGAAGCTACTGAACAATATGTATGACAAGAAAGTATGGAAGGATTTGTATCTTGGCGTAGAAGGCATGCATTATACGATGAAAGACGGTAAAGCCGTCAAACTTCCGGACGATAAATCTACGCAGGAGAACCGGATTCTCGATCCCTATGCCAAAATATCCACGCTTGATTTCATGACCGATCTGAACAAGTCGACAGCTTCAGAAGATACAATGTGGGAGATGGATCAGGTTAACCGGAATATGCAGGAGGCCCAGAAGTATGCGAAGGTTATTGCCGGTGATGGCATGCCGGCCAGTGTATACGAAGGCTACCCGGACATAAACAATCGTACACTTTACGTGGAATACGCTTCAAAAATCATTATTGGGCAATACCCGCTTAGCAAGTTTGACGAATTTGTAGAGAAATGGAATAAGTCTGGTGGCGAAGAGGTAACTAAGCGAGCCAGAGAATGGTACGCAAAAGTGAAGAAATAAACGGGTTATCGCTAAAAGGCTGCTCGACACGTTACAGTCGGGCTGCCTTTTTTTGTAATACTTTTAGATTTAGACTGCTACCACAGTAAAGGGATGTGGATGCATATAGTGTTGATGAAGATCAGACGCATTTCAGATGAAGTAAGTAGAAAATGTTCCTTTAAATGACCTGGTAGGAACTTAAAAACGCCTTATTGAGCCATGAATCTGTTAATTATATAGTTACACTGTAAACGAATTCAACAACGAGAATTTGGGAGGGGAAACATTGAAATCTATTGCATCTCATCAGATGAAGGTATATTGGCCGCTTTATGTGATGGCAATTCCGGGCATGATATTTCTCATCGTGTTTAAATTCATTCCGCTGGCCGGTGCTGTAATCGCCTTCAAAGACTATTCCGTTTTCAGGGGATTTATTGATAGTCCCTGGGTAGGGTTTAAGCATTTTGAAACGCTGCTGCAGCATCCTGATTTTCTCAATGTATTCAGCAACACTCTATTGCTGGGACTATTTAAGCTTACGATTGTGTTTCCGGTTCCCGTGCTGCTGGCACTAATGATCAATGAAATCCGGAAATCAGCACTGAAGAAAGGAGTTCAGACTGCACTCTATATTCCACACTTTTTGTCGTGGGTAATCGTGGGAGGTATTCTGTTCGATTTCTTTTCATTAAGCGGGATGTTCAACATTGTCCTTGGATGGTTTGGGGCTGAGCCTGTTCTGGCGATGCAGGAAAGCGCATACTTCAGACCTATTTATGTCCTGGCTTCCATATGGAAGGATGCGGGATGGGGAACGGTAGTCTACATGGCCGCAATCAGTGCCATTGATCCTCAGCTCTATGAATCAGCAATGATTGACGGCGCCTCCAGACTCAGACAAATCAGGCATATTACATTCCCGATTCTGCTTCCTACCGTGCTTGTGCTTTTCCTGCTCGATATCGGGAATTTCTTAGATCTTGGATTTGACCAGGTATATAATTTGTTAACTCCTATGACCTATAACGTGGGGGATATCCTGGATACGTATGTGTTCCGGACGGGTATTCAGCAGGGGCAATATAGTTTTGCAACTGCAGTAGGCTTATTCCAATCTGTCATTGGATTTATTATGGTCTACACGTTTAACAAGTTGTCCAATAAGATTTCAGATGGGGGGCTCTGGTAACTATGCTTGAAGCAAGAAAAGAGAAAGTGTTTGTAGGAGTCATTACTGGCTTGCTCATTCTGCTCTCTGTCATGGCGCTAATACCGCTTGTGTCTGTAATCTCCACTTCCTTGAGCTCCAGAAGTGCCGTAGATATGAACCTGGTCACCCTATGGCCGAAGCAATTCACTTTAGATTCTTGGAAATATATAGTTGATAGACCTGATTTATGGAAATCATTCTTTTTGACACTTAGCACGACTCTGATTGGTACCGTATTGGCCCTCTTGATGACCGCTTTGTTTGCTTATCCATTATCAAAACCGGAATTCCGGTGGGGTTCGGTCATTATGATGGCTGTTGTAGTCGCGATGATTTTCAAGGCGCCCCTCATACCGTACTTTTTGACCGTACGCGGTATTGGTCTGTATGACAACCCGTTGGTTCTGATCGTACCGCATATTTTAAATCCGTTCAATCTAATCATCATGCGAACCTTCTTCAAGCAATTCCCTAAGGAACTTGAGGAAGCGGCCTTTCTGGAGGGAAGCGGATATTTCCGAATGCTGTTCCAATTTGTGCTTCCGCTGTCCAAGGCTGTGCTGGCAACCCTTGCTTTATTCTATGGTGTAGTACTATGGAATCAGTTCCAGCATCCGCTGCTTTTCCTGCAGGATACTAATTGGTTTCCGCTGCAAATCAAGATCCGCCAATTCATCACCGATGACAGTGTTATTATGGCGGGGGCTACATCCACGATGGGTCTTAATTACAATGAGCGGACTTTAAGGGCAGCAACAGTTATCTTTGCAATTATTCCAATTATTATTGTATATCCTTTCCTGCAAAAGTATTTCGTCAAAGGAGCAATGCTGGGTTCCGTCAAGGGCTGATTTATTAAAATAAGTGTATCAGGACGTATCTGGGATACAGGCAAAAGAAAGGAAGACAGAACTAGATTATGCAGGAGGTAGACATGAGCAGTCGTTTAACGGAAGTGCTGCAGGGTAAGCAGCACAATTATATTCTTCCTTTTCTCTGGCAGCACGGCGAGGAAGAAGCTGTCATTCGGGAGGAGATCACCCGGGTTCATGAATCCGGAATCGGAGCGTTGTGTGTGGAGGCACGCCCCCATCCCGACTTTCTTGGTCCGAAGTGGTGGGAGGATATGGATATTATTATGGATGAGGCACGTAAGCGGAACATGAAGGTATGGCTGCTGGATGACGATCATTTTCCTACCGGACATGCGGCAGGCAAGGTGAAGGAGGCTTCAGAGGAGCTTCAGCGCAAGTTCCTGGGAGAACGCTTTATTGATACTCTGGGTCCCGCGAAGGGCAGCTCTCTGCTGATTGATACTCTGCTAATGACAGGACTGCGACCGACCTTCTCCTTGCGGCCTTACGCCGGAGGGATCAACAAGCTAATTTCTGTGGTGGCTGTCCGCCGTGACCCAGCCAACGGAAGATTGCTCAGCGAAACTGTAGACCTTACTGAATTGGTGCGGGAAGGTACCCTGTACTGGGATATTCCTGAAGGATACTGGCGGGTGTTTATTGTTTCAGAGAATAGGGAAGGCGGCAGTATACAGCAGGAGGATTATTTGAATCCGCTGGTGCGGAATTCGGTTCGCATCCTGCTCGATACGGTGTATGAGCCTGTATTTGAACGTTATAAAGCGGATTTTGGCAAGACCTTTGCCGGCTTCTTCTCAGATGAACCCGGATTTTATAATGACAAGACGACCTTCGATTTCAATTCAAGGCCCGGTAAACAAGGAGTGCCGCTTCCCTGGAGCAGTGAAATGCCAGACTTGTTGGAGCAGGCGCTAGGTGAGGGCTACCTTGCGCAGCTGCATCTTCTCTGGCATGATGCCGGGGAACAATCGGACATTGTCCGCTACACGTATATGAATATCATCAGCAGGTTGTATGCGGACAATTTCTGCAATCAAATCGGAGAGTGGTGCAGAGCCCGTGGGGTCGAATATATCGGTCATGTGCTTGAAGACAACAATGTGCATGCGAGGCTTGGTCCAGGCACCGGACATTTCTTCCGCTCCCTCTGGGGACAAGACATGTCCGGCCTTGATGTAGTGCTATGGCAAATTGTTCCCGGTTTCGATCAATTATCTTTCCGCCAGCCAACTGGGGGAGAGACGGACAGTGAATTCTACCACTATGGCCTCGCCAAGCTAGGGGTGTCGCTCGGGCACATCGATCCGAAGAAACAAGGCCGGACGATGTGTGAAGTCTATGGAGCGTATGGCTGGACAGAAGGGCTGAAGCTGATGAAATGGTTGACTGACCATATGCTTGTGCGCGGCGTCAATCATTTTGTCCCGCATGCGTTTACCCAAAAAGCATTTCCGGAGCCGGATTGTCCACCGCATATGTATGCTGGCGGGAAAAACCCCCAGTACCGTTACTATGGTTATTTGAATCAGTATATTAACCGGATCAGTCATTTAATCTCCGGTGGAACTCATGTGGCTACCGCAGCTGTAGTCTATCATGCCGAAGCTGAATGGTCAGGCAACTCTATGTACTTTCATCAGCCGGTCAAAGTCTTGATGCAGCATCAAATTGATTGCGAGGTTATTCCTGTAGATGTTCTTCTGGAGGCATCGCATGTCCAGGATCAGAAGCTGCATGTCCATCGTGAGAATTATAGCTGCCTGATCGTACCTTATGCGGAAGCACTCCCGGCAGCGGTGATACAACGGTTGGTCCGGTTGGCTGAGCAAGGCCTACCTATCCGTTTTGTCGGCGGACTGCCTGAACGCTCAAGTGAGGGGGGCGATGTATCTGCTGAACTCATGATGCTTCTGGCGCATCCGAAGGTGAAGACGGTTGATTTGGATGAGCTGGCACATGACCAAATTGCAGAAGGCTATTACGATGTCAGAGTTCAGCAATACGAGCCTTATTTGCGGAATTATCACTATGTCCATGATGATCTGGAAGTTTTTATGTTTTTTAACGAGAGCCCGAATCAGATCCTCTCTACAACGGTTGCTCTGCCGGTCCAAGGCGATGTCTATGCCTATAATGCTTTTCTTAATAAGCTGAGCTGCATGGATATCGTGGGACAGAGCGGTACAGCAACAGTTGAGATTGTGCTTCATCCCTACGAATCAATCGTCCTGCTCCACGGTCCTGCCTTGAACGGTCTGCTTGCCGAGCCAATGAGGATTGCGGCGGAGACAAGTCTGGAATTGAACGGAGAATGGATTCTCTCCCTGTCGGATGCGGATCATTATCCGTTGTTCAAGGAGTGGGGGACCATAGCTGCTTTGAAGAATATGGGTGGACCTGATGATTTGCCAGAATTCTCAGGAACCCTCCGCTATGAAACGGAATTCGAGTGGGATGGGTTAAGTAACGAAGTTTTGCTTGAATTAGGGGAGGTATATGAGACTGCGGAAGTATGGATGAACGGTGAGCATGCGGGTCTAAACCTCTGTCCACCCTACCACATGGAGATCGTGGGACTCATCCGTAAGGGAACCAACAAGTTGGTTATTGAGGTTACCAATACCTTGGCCAAAGACCAGCGTGACTTCCTATCCTCCTTTTCCCAACAAGATCCAAGCGGACTGCTTGGTCCTGTAAAGATCAGAGCGATTGCAAAAAAAGTGTAGCCACTATGAAATAGGGGAGGCGGCAATTCAACGTAACGAAGGGAAGGGAGATTTATAAACATGTACGTATGCAATCCGCTTAACATGGAATACAAATATCAGCTCACCGATGAAAGCGGCAAAATAATAGCCCACAGGGAAGGGGCGGACCCTTCCCTGGTGCTCTTTCACGGAAAATACTATCTGTTTCCTTCTATGACGGCGGGCTTTCTGGTAAGCGACAATTTGACCGGCTGGTCCTTTCATTCGTTAGAGCATGTGCCGATTTATGACTATGCTCCGGATGTACGGGTGATCGGTGAATATCTTTATTTCTCCGCGTCCAACAAGTCAAGAGTTTGTTCTTTTTACAGAACGAAAGATCCGATTCACGAAGGTTTTGAAGAAATTAAAGGAACATTTCCTTTCTGGGATCCTAACCTGTTCATGGATGATGACGGAAGGATTTACTTCTATTGGGGATGCTCTAATCTGACGCCGATTTATGGAGTGGAGCTTAATCCTGAGAACATGAAGCTGAAGAGTGAGACGCAGGAGCTTATTTTTGGCCAACCCGTTGTCCATGGCTATGAAAGAGTTGGCGAGAATCACATGGCTAAGACACCCGAACAAATTGAAGAATTGGTTGTAAGCTATGGAAGTATGATTCCCGACCTGAAGGAAGAACAAATGAATGCTCTTAGAATTAAGTTCGGCAACGCTCCTTATATTGAAGGAGCTTGGATGGATAAGCATGATGGCAAGTATTATCTACAGTATGCTTCCCCGGCCACGGAGAACAATATTTATTCCGACGGCGTCTACATTTCGGACCAACCCTTGGGGCCATTTACGTTAGCGGCAAATAACCCGTTCTCGTACAAGCCGGGTGGATTTATTCCCGGGGCAGGACACGGATCGACCATGAAAGACAAGTACGGAAATCTATGGCATGCTTCAACGATGAGAATTAGTGTGAATCATATTTTTGAACGGCGGGTGGGACTGTGGCCGGCAGGCTTCGATGCGGACGGAGAACTGTTCTGCAACCAACGTTACGGAGATTGGCCTTATAGCATCGAACAAACGGCGATGGACCCTTGGAAAGCCCCGGAGTGGATGCTGCTCTCCTACGGGAAGCCCGCCAACGCCTCCTCCTGCGCAGCAGGATATGAGGCTTCACTGGCAACCAATGAGAATGTACAGACATGGTGGAAGGCGGCATCTTCCACTCCCGGACAATGGCTGGAAGTCGATCTGCAGCAGCCCTGTGGCATCGCCGCCATCCAAATCAATTTTGCTGACGATCAGTTGGAGTTTCCGCTTCCTGCAGGTTCGGTGATGCATAAAGGTAGATTTATCGATGAAACCCGTCAATGCACAAGATGGGTGCTGGAAGGCTCTTTGGACGGTGAAACGTATTTCATGCTTACCGACAAATCGGAAGCGGATTCCGATTTGCCGCATGACTTCATTATACTGGAAGGCAAAGTGAAAGCCAGATATATACGCTGTACGGTGCGAAAGCTTCCTTATAACCAGCAGGCTTGTATTTCCGGTCTCCGTATTTTCGGAATCAGCGCGGGCGAACTTCCTGGTGAGGTGAGCGGTGTCCGTACCGAACTTTTGAGTGAGCTTGATCTTTCCGTATCCTGGGATCGGGATTATGCGGTTGGATACAATGTGTTGTGGGGATTTGCGCCAGATAAACTGTATCATAGTTACATGGTACTCGGTAGCCATCAGGTTACCATCAAGGCCTTGATCCAAGGCCAGCCGGTATATGTCCGAGTGGATGCGTTCAATGAATCGGGGATTACCGAAGGCGTTGTGAAACAAGCGGTTTAAGCGAACCCTATGACAGGAGGAAGCCAATGAACAGCATTATCAATCCTGTATTGCGCGGATTCAACCCTGATCCGTCTATTTTACGTGTAGGAGACGATTACTATATAGCCACTTCTACTTTCGAGTGGTTTCCGGGAGTTCAAATCCACCATTCCAGGGATCTCATTCACTGGAGATTGCTGAAACGGCCATTGGATCGGATTTCACAATTATCAATGTCCGGGAATGGAGATTCCGACGGTGTCTGGGCACCTTGCCTGACTTTTGATAACGGTCTCTTCTATCTGATATATACAGATGTTAAATCCCACAAAGGCGCCTTTAAGGACACGCACAACTACCTGGTAACAGCAGCAAACATAGAAGGTCCGTGGTCGGAACCGGTATATCTGAACAGCAGTGGCTTTGACCCTTCGTTATTTCATGATGATGACGGCCGGAAATGGCTGCTCAACATGATATGGGATTTCCGGAAGGGAAAGAACAAGTTCGGAGGCATTGTCATTCAGGAATATTCGCAGGCGGAGCAAAGACTAGTGGGTCCGGTTATAACCATCTTTAAAGGAACAGAATTAGGATTTACAGAAGGCCCACATGTGTATAAGCGGGGTGGCTACTACTACCTGATTACTGCAGAAGGCGGAACCCGGTATCAGCATGCGGTTACTGTCGCGCGATCCGCTTGTCTTCATGGCCCTTACGAAGTGAATCCGCTGAATCCGGTGCTGACCAGCAGTGGCAAACCCGGTCTGTCACTGCAAAAGGCAGGGCATGCATCCTTAGTTGAAACTCAAAATGGTGAATGGTATATGGCTCATCTTTGCGCAAGACCGGTGGACGGTCATCATTGTATATTGGGCAGGGAGACAGCACTGCAAAAATGTTACTGGGATGAGGAAGAGTGGCTCCGTTTGGAGGGGGGAGACAATTCTCCTTATACTACGGTACAGGCCCCAGTCTTGCCACTTCATCTGTTTGAGCAGGAACCGGAGATAGATGACTTCGACACACCTGAATTGGCTAACCAGTGGAACACCCTGCGGATTCCGCCCAATTCGGGCTGGCTCTCACTCGGTGAGCGGCAAGGCTTTCTGCGATTAAAGGGAATGGAGTCCTTAAGCTCATGTCACAGACAAAGCCTGGTTGCCCGTCGTCAGCAGTCCTTGTGCATGGAAGCCGAGACGGTCATCGAATTTGAACCTGTGAGCTTTCAGCAAATGGCCGGCCTGATCCTGTATTACAACACAGAAGATTATGTGTATTTAAGGATTACCCATCTTGAGCAGCAAGGGAGAGTAATTGGGATTATCCAATCCAAGCATGGGGTATACGATGAGCTGCTCGAAGCGGATTTGCAGCTGCCGGATTCCCGTCCGGTCTACTTAAAGGCTATTGTCAATCGTGACTGCCTACAGTTCTATTATGCAATTGAAGCGGGCTGCTGGTGTGCCATTGGCGGGGAGATCAATATTTTGCATCTTTCGGATGAAGCTGCGGAGCCTCTGCGCTTTACTGGTACATTCGTAGGCATGTGTGTACAGGACTTAAGCGGCACCCGGTGCCAGGCAGATTTTGATTATTTTATCTATAAGGAAAGCGAGTGAGCAGATTGTCATTAATACAGTTTCCTGAAGATTTCTATTGGGGGGCCGCAACAGCAGCTTATCAGGTAGAAGGAGCTTGGAATGAGGGGGGCCGCGGCCCATCTATCTGGGATACCTATGCGCATACCCCCGGAAATATCAGTAACGGTGACAACGGGGATGTCGCTTGTGACAGCTACCATCGGTATGAGGAAGATATTGCTTATATGAAAGAACTCGGGCTGCGTACCTACCGGTTTTCTATCTCCTGGTCCAGAGTTATTCCTGATGGAACGGGGGAACTGAACAAGGAGGGGCTGGAATACTATCACCGTCTGGTGGACAAGTTGCTTGAGAACGGAATTGTACCTTTTTGCACCCTCTATCATTGGGATCTTCCTCAAGCGCTGCAGGATATAGGGGGCTGGAAGAACCGGGAGACTATTAATGCTTTTACCCGGTATGCCGAAGAAATGTTTAGGCAGTTTCAGCACAAAATTAAATACTGGACTACCTTCAATGAGCCTTGGTGTATCTCCTTCAAAGCCCACTACATTGGAGACCTGGCTCCCGGAGAAAAAAATCTGCAAAGTGCGCTTGATGTTGCCCATCATCTCATGGTCGCTCACGGCAGAACAGTAAAGATGTTCCGCAAGCTGGAGATTCTCGGGCAAATCGGCTATGCTCCGAATGTAAGCTGGCGAGAACCTTTTAGCTCTAAGCAAGAGGATATGGATGCATGCCGCCGGAGAATAGGCTGGATGGTCGAATGGTTTATGGACCCACTTTTTAAAGGCGAATATCCAGAATTTATGACTGAAGCTTTTGAGGCTGTGGGAGCGAAGGTGAATATCCGTCAAGGGGATATGGAAGAGATTAAGCAACCAATCGACTTTCTTGGAATCAACTATTATACAGGCTCTTTGGGACGTTACAAGAAAAATAACGGATTATTTGAGCTTGAGGATATTGATGAGGGATATGACCGGACGGACTTTAACTGGCCGATTTATCCCACAGGTTTATTTAAAGTACTGGTCCATATTAAAGACCGCTATGGAGCCATACCCATCTATATCACAGAGAATGGAGCCTGTTATGATGGCGATCCGATCCAGGGGAAAGTTGAGGATGCCAAGCGGATTGCATACCTGAGCAAGCATCTGACCCAGTTAAGCCGGGCTATCGAGGCGGGCGTCCCAGTTAAAGGATATATGGCCTGGTCCTTAATGGATAATTTTGAATGGGCGGATGGTTATAATAGGCGTTTCGGTCTGATTCATGTGGATTTCCTTTCGTTAATACGTACCCCTAAAGACAGCTTTTACTGGTATAAAAAAGTGATATCTAACGGGTGGATAGAAGTCTGACCTGCATCGCTCCGGCACGTTGGATTATTTCAAATAGACAAATACTTAACCACGTTCACTTTCTTGTGTATGGAAAGTGAATGTGGTTAATATATTTTGATACAGATCGACTCCTTTATTGTTGAATTCCAAAAGTCATTAACTCCTTATAGTGTGTTTTCATGTATGATAATGTTGAAGTGACTTAAACTATGGAAGGATTGGATATAGAGTGGAACGGGTTGCAAAGAAGTTTATTTCACGAATAAGAAATATGAAGCTGCAAAACAAATTAATGCTCGGATATGTGTTGGTCTGCGTTATCCCGCTATTATCTGTAAGCGCATTCATATTTCAGCAATCCGCAAAGGGGCTAGAGGATTCTTCTCAGGAATTTGCTTCTCTGTATACCTCGCAAATAAGGAGCACTTTGAATGAGTTTCTAAAAGAATACGAGGAAGTAACAAAGTCAGTACTTGTAGATAACGATATCATTTACAGCCTCGGCGATACGAAGAACCTGCCTTTTGATGAATTGGTTAATCAAAGACTTGCTGTTCAGCGTTTGCTGATGCGGGTCGCATTGCTCAAATCCGAGATGAGCACGGTGATGCTGGTCAGCAGAGAGGACAGTGTGTATCAGTTCAGCAGTTCAACGAACAAAGTGAATGAGAACATGCTACTGGCCCAGGAATGGTATAAAGGGCTGCGGGATTCGAATGAAACCTTCTTCATTACCGGATTGCATGACCGTTCCTACTATGAGGATAAAGGGGATGGAGCTGTGGTGACAGCGGGAAGAGTGCTGTTCAACTCGAGTGGAGCTTATGCAGGCATGCTGCTAATCGATTTGGATCCCTTTACCCTGCTACAGCTTGATCATGAGTTCATTCTGGCTCGGGACAAGTACGGTATAAGTGTGGTTATTACTAATCTTAATCAACAAATAGTCTATCATTCTGATGCTGCCAGCGGAAAGTTATCCTGGAAGGAGGTTCTGGACTCAAGCGCCAGCTACATCAAGAGTAACGAAATCAAGGATCATATTGTGTTATTGGGAAGGACCTCCCAAGGTGAGCTTTTAATTAAAACTGACATCCCCCGCTCAAGGCTTTTACAAAAGATTAATCAAATTAAAGTGATGACGGTCGTTGTCATTCTGATGAGCTGTCTGGTTATCACGCTGTTCTCGTTTGGCTTAAGTTATACCATTACAAAGCCTATAAAAGCGCTTCGAAGAAGTATGAAACAGGCGGAAGTCGGCCAATATCTGGCTATAGACAAGGAGCAGGCAAATGATGAAATTGGAAGCCTGGTGCACAGCTATAATAAAATGATTACAACAATCCGTACGTTAATCGAGGATGTGTATATCGGGGAAATCAAACAGCGGCAGGCAAAGTTCATGGCTCTCCAGAATCAGATCAATCCTCATATGCTCTATAATACCTTAGAGTCTATACGTATGAAAGCCTTGATGAAGGATGATGATGAGACTGCTGAGATGATTAAAATTCTGGCACGCATGTTCCGGCTGGTCTTAGCCAAGGAAGGCAAGCAGCATTCCGTTAAGCATGAGCTGGAATACACCGCAAACTATTTGCAGCTTCAGAATATCCGTTTCGATCAGATGTTCCGGCTTGAGCTTGAAATACCTGATGAAATGCTGGAGTGCAGCATCATCCCCCTGGTCTTTCAGCCGATCGTTGAAAACAGCATAAATCACGGTTTTGAAGACTATAGCCGTATGCTGGACATTAGGATCGAGGGCAGCTGGACGGAACAGGGAGAAATGTTGTTCCGGATTATGGATAACGGAGCTGGCATGAGTATGGACAAGCAATCAGAGCTGAACTCGCTTTTGAACGGAGCGGATGTGTATAAATATAAGCTGGAGTTCAACGTTGAACAAACTGGAAAAGGCTTGGGGCTGTTAAATATTGCGGAACGTATTAAACTTCATTACGGTGACCGCTACTATTTAACCATCTTACCCAGTGTTGCGGAGGGGACAACGATTGAAATTCTGATACCGAGGATTTGAAAAGACAGCAGGAGGAGATTGGTATGAAAGTAGTAATTATAGATGATGAGAAAGGTATTGTGGAAGGGCTTAAAAAGATCATAGGCCGCTATCTTCCAGAATGTAAGGTGGTCGGCGAAGCTTATAACGGGCTGGACGGATTCGAAATGATACAAAAGCTTCGTCCCGATATTGCAATAACGGATATCCGTATGCCCAAAGCAGATGGTCTCGATATGATCAAAATGCTGGAAGAAACAAACGTTCAGACGAAATATATTCTGTTAAGTGGATATGCAGATTTTGAGTATGCCCGAAGAGGGATGAAGCTTGGAGTACAGTTCTACATTAACAAGCCAGTTGAGGAAAAAGAGCTGCGCGACAGTGTGAATCAGGTCGCGGATCGTATTCGTGCAGAGAAGATCGAGCTACAGGGATTAAACGAATTAAAGCATGCAATGAATAGCCGAATTCAGGAAGAAACCTTACGGGATATTCTTGATATCGGAAATGATCAGACCCGTTTGGTAGACGAACTGCTTCACGGTGCACTAATTCCAACAGCAGGTATATGGTTCAATTCTATACTGATTGAAATTGAGGGGAGCACTGATGCGCTGAAGGAGATTGGTTTTCAGCCATTGCTGCATCTGATAGACCGGACTTTGAAAAGTTACCATCAAGTTTACCGCTTCCGGTACTTCGGCCCGCAAATCGCCATTGTGATTGCACACAACAGCAATATTATGCACAATCGGTTGCTTCATGTGATTCAGGAGCTGAAAAAGGCGGCCTACCGGGAGCTGAATCTGCAGATCAGCATAGGAATGGGTAGAGTGTATAAGCAAGCGACCGGGATATGTAAGTCCTTTGAAGAAGCGCGAAATGCATTAAGCTACAAGGTTATTAAGGGAGGAGATCCTGTAATCTCCTTTAATGAGATTATAAAAATAACAGACCGCAGTTATCCGGTGCCTGAAGAAGTTATATCCAAGCTGGAAGCTGCACTTGATAACATGGATGAGGAAGAGTGTGTGAATATAATCCACGAGATTTTCCGGGGAATGACAGCTGAGCCAGGAATGTCCCCGGCAGATCTCCAGCTGTGGTGTTTAAACATTCTTCTGTCAAGTATTCGGAAGCTGTCATTCCAGCAGCTGCAGCAGAACGAGCTGGTAGGCAGACATATTCTGTCTTTAGATGGCTTCTCGCGGTTTAGGACGCTTGAGTATTTGGAGGAGTGGATGATCCAAGTCATTCGGGGAATCATCAGTTTCAAGGTGGAGCATCATTTATCCCATAGAAAAGATATTATCTCGGAAATTAAGCTGTACGTGTCTCAGCACTACAATGAACAGGTCAGTCTTGCTGACTTGGCCGCCCGTTTCTTTATCAGTCCCTATTATTTGAGCCAATTGTTTAAACGGAAAACGGGCGACAACTACTTGAATTACTTGACCCAGCTGCGAATCGATAAAGCAAAGGAACTGCTGGAAAATACAGACTTGAAAGTATACGAAATTTGCCAGAAGGTCGGTTATTTCGACGCACAGCATTTTGCGCGAATGTTTGAAAAATTCACGGGTTGTAAACCTAGAGATTTCCGCAAAAAACTGCCTATTGTTTAAATGTACTTAGCTACTCAAGCACCACATGGGGTGAAGCCATGAAATTCAAAATGAGTTCCCGATAGGTGTCCGAGAGAGTCGAGGGGCTTCGGAGAGTTCAGTTGAAATTGTCTGAGATTGATCCTATCTATTATCAAATTCCTATGACCTGTCTCCTGAAGAGACCGGTCAGCATGCGTATAAGCTGCTTGTGAGTGCGCTAGAGTCCACACACAAAAAAACGGCATCCCAGGGTAACGATTTGCCAGAAAAGCAGCTTGGTCGCAGTAGGGGGGATAGACGGAGTGCTTTCTCTAGTCATGATTTTCTATGCGGAGGAGTTTCGCGACAGATCCTTAATTTCAAACTTGCCTGATGAGGAGAAGCAGACCGCAGGGAACTGGATATGGCTAAAAGACTTATTGAACAGTTAACGGAAAATTTTAAACCCTAGAAGTATCGCGATGAATATAAAGAGCGCTTTTGGAATGCTATCAAAGATAAGATGGAAGGCAAGGAAGGTAAAACAACTCCTGAAGAGAAGGCCCCCAATCTGCTCGATCTTATGGAAGTCGTGCAGGCTAGTTTGAAGCAGCTAAAGCCTCTTGAGGAAATTGAGGAAGGCAGGAAGACCTCTGAAAATCAGGTAACAACCAGGTCTAAACGTACCGTTGCAAAAACAGAATAGCACTTCTGAGAATAACGATTATGAATAATAAGAAGCTTGTCATCCATTCTGGCTGACGGGCTTCTTTTATTATGATTACGGTAAATAACGCACTCTCCTAGGGAATCCTAAAGAATATGTCGTATTAAAAAAATGCTCAATGCACAATCTCCATCAAATAGCTAATAATTATAATGAATATATTAAAACAAGGAGAGGGTGATTATAATGGAATTAGTCTCAGGATAAGGTTGTGACGCTGTGAAGAAATTAAAAAGACTGCGGATTGGAATTCAGCTATCGATGCTGGTAGCTGTGGTTGTGATCGTTGTGTTTCTGAATTTAATCATGAACTATACCAAAGCAGCGGAAGTGGTAGGTAAGAAGAATAGCAATTTTTTAGCACAAATGATTAGCCAGATTAACCAGACCATCTCCTCCAACAGCAATCAACTGAAAAGAATACTGGAGAAGACTGCCTACAACCGTACCATCGTACAGGCTTATCTTAATGAAATCGATCCGTTAGTGAAGTACGAACGTTATTCCGAATTGACCGATTACATGTCCGATATGATGAGTATGAAGGAAGGCATTCTGGATATTGCCCTATTCGGAACGGATGGGACACAAATCAATCTGAACGGCGATATCAATAATTTGGCTCCCTTTATAAGCGAAGTTCCCGAAAAGCGGCTGTACTATTATTCCGGTGTTCAGAACATTGTGATTGGCGGGTTAAACCGCAGCACCTTTATTATCGGCTGTCCGATTTATTCAATAACCAATTTTGAGCGAAAGGACCGGATTGGAACCCTGATGATAGTGGTTGAAGCCAATGCCCTACTGGGATCTCCTCATAAGCTGGCCGAAATTGAAGGAGCACGGCTTTACGCCCTGGACCGAACAGGGCAGTTGTTCTCTTCCAACGATGAAACGGTAAAGCCCGGTTCTCCTTATTCCCAGGCCGTGATGAAGGATGAAGAAGAGGACTCTTTTATGCAGGAGGGAATGATTCAGGACCTTGAAGGCAAGTTGATATTTATACTGCCCAAGAAGGAATTATTAAGCGGCATCGAAGAAATTCTGGAACGGTCTTTCTTAATCCTGATTCTTTCCATCTTGTTACTGATCCTTCCGTTCTATTTGGTCGTCAACAATATATTACGGCCATTGAAAAAGCTGATGAACTTTATGAGCAATTTCAAACTGGGCCTGCTCCATAATTTATCTAAGAGAATCCATCTGCAGGGATATGCTGAAATCAGTATCATGGCAAACCAGTTTAACCGGATGCTTGATGAAATTGACGAGCTGACAAATTCACTGTTGGAGAGCAATACTAAGCTCTACACAGCCGAGTTGGTCAAGAAGCAGGCCGAATTATCTTTTCTTCAGAGCCAGATCAACCCGCACTTTCTGTATAATACACTTGAATCCATCAAGGGAATGGCTGTAGAGCAAGGCTCTGAGCAAATTTTCCATATGGTCAAGTCCCTGGCTTATGTTTTCCGGTACAGCATCAAAGCTGCAGACATCATCCCCCTGCAGGAAGAAATTACGCTGGTCCAAAGCCATATTTACATCCAGCAGATCCGATTCGTTAACCGGTTGACAGTTACTTATCAGATCGAGGATTCGATCCTAACCTGCCAGGTTCCCAAAATGATCCTTCAGCCTCTGGTTGAAAATGCCATCTTCCATGGAATTGAGCCCAA
The DNA here is from genome assembly GCF_000802655.2 of Paenibacillus sp. IHB B 3415. Taxonomy (NCBI): domain Bacteria; kingdom Bacillati; phylum Bacillota; class Bacilli; order Caryophanales; family Paenibacillaceae; genus Paenibacillus; species Paenibacillus sp. IHB B 3415. The sequence goes on from NZ_JUEI01000025.1 coordinate 34,144, forward strand.
AACGGGCAGAGGTCACTTGATAATCACGGGAATGGCATCAGAAGGCCAGTTAATCCTTGCTATCCGTGACAATGGTGTCGGAATCGGGAGGGATAAGCTCCTGGAGCTTCAGACGGGCTTAACAGCTCGGCAAGAGGCTAAGCAGGCCCGGGAGGGAGGTATTGGCTTAGTGAATGTCAACAACCGGATTAAAATGCGTTATGGGGAAAACTACGGTATTATCATAAAGAGCGAATGGGGAACGGGAACGGAAGTTGTCATCCGGTTGCCATACAAGGAGGACTTCAGTGTATAACGTTTTTATTGTGGATGATGAAGAGCTGGTAATTAAAAGCTTGATTGCCAGCATAGATTGGGCTGCCTACGGTTTCCAGGTGGCCGGGTATGCGTTAAGCGGAGCTGAAGCATTGAATGTGCTGGATGAAGTCAAGCCGGATCTTATTTTTACAGATATCCGAATGCCGGGAATCAGTGGTCTTGAGCTAATCAAGCAGTTGAACGAGGCTTCCTGTCCTGCCCTAATGATTATTATAAGCGGTTATGCTGAATTTGCCCTTGCCCAAAAGGCGATCCATTATGGTGCGTTCGGGTACTGCCTGAAGCCCTTTGATGAAGCGGAGATTGTCCCTTTTCTTAAGAAGGCCAAGAATGTACTATTGGAACGCCATCAACAACAAGAGCTGGATTTCCTGGCATTCCTTGAAGCAGAGCCGCCTGAGAATAAGAGAAATCAGCTGGAAGCAATCCGTCTGGCAGGTGTAGATCCGCAAGCAGCGGAGGGAATGAGAATAGTAGTATTCCTTGGGAAGCTTACCCGCAAACTCGGCCCCCGGAATAGGGGGGTTGCCTTCCGGATAGGGCTGGAGAAGTATGCCTGGTTGATCGCCGGCCACATAATCCCCGAGAATTTGCTGACGGATCAGCCTTATACAGATGCCCTTAAGGGCTTTGGTTGGAGCGACCGCTTCTATGACCTTGCTGCCCTTCAGAAAGCCATCCGAGAAGCTGAGATTCATGCATATCAATATTTTGTGACCAACACCATCTCTGAGTTCAGGCCGGCAGTTGTTAAGGAGAATGCTTTGAAGGGCCTGGAGAAGGCCGTTGCAGAGAATGATATCGCCGCTGTGAGCTTCAATCTTGAGCAACTGGCCGCAAAATTTAGCGGGGGCAAGCTGCAAATTCCGGATGCGCTGCACACATATAATATGATCTCTATGTTAATTTATAAGGAGAATGAGGAGCCGTTTGAAGATTTTATGTACTCTTTCGACCAGCTAACCAGCTCGTTTCATTCCGTTATGGACATGCTTGAGTACCTGCACGGACTACTTGAAGTGAAGAATAGGCAGGCAGGCAAAGGTGGACAGAAGCTTGCAGGCAATCGTACGCTGATGGCTATCCGCTCCTATATTGATGAACATTATCGTGAAGAGCTTACGATCCCGCTGCTTGCGAATATGTTTAGCGTTAACGGAAATTATGTAAGCCAGTTATTTAAAAGAGAAACAGGCCGTACATTTACGGAATACTTAACGAATCTAAGGATTGGATACGCTTGCGAACTCTTAATGAATTCTGATTTGACGATCAGCGAGATCGCAGAGAAGTCCGGTTACAGTGACTATTTTTATTTTAGCCGTCTTTTCAAACGTATCAAAGGTATGTCCCCAAGCGCTTACCGGAGAGATTCATAAAGTGTAACGTTATTAAAAAAGCAGACCTTCAAGAAGAGGCAACCATATCGTAAGATATGGAGTTAATTCTTGAAGGCTTTTTTGTGCGGATTAATTCCAGATGTGATTATGTACCATACTTAGAAATATGCACAATTGTTAGTCGGAGCAAAATGTGTTTACGAAAAAACAATAATTCCTGTGCAAATAATGCTAATGATAATTAATGTAGAACGGGATAAAAAGCGCTTACAATTAAATCATAACAAAAAAGAGGTGAGGGTTTTTGAAGGATTCATCTGCATACCAATTGACTTCCACGAACGGGGGCCTGAATCAGCAAAGGCATCTTTGGACGGAAATGAAAAAACACAAGTACTTGTACTTGCTTGTGGCGCCAATGATTATTTATTTTATTGTCTTTTCTTACATCCCCATGTATGGAATTCTCCTTGCCTTTAAGGAATTTGACTATTCGAAGGGTATTTTGGGAAGTCCATGGAATCATTTTGAAAATTTCCGCATTGTATTGTCTGATCAAAATTTTCATCAAGCCTTTCGAAACACCATCCTGATCGGATTAGGCCGGTTACTCATTGAGTTCCCTGTTCCGATTATTGTCGCTATTCTGTTGAGTGAATTACCCTTCAAACGATTGAAAAAGTTTTATCAGACTGCCCTTACGTTTCCTCATTTTATCAGTTGGATCGTTCTGAGTGGCATCTTAATCGGATTATTGGGTGATCAAGGAGTAATTAATCAACTATTGTCGTTGTTGGGTTTTGAGAAAAACACAATATTGTCAAATAGCGGCTTGTTTACGGCCCTTATATTTATATCGAATATTTGGAAAGAAGCCGGATGGTCTGCGATCATCTACCTGGCTGCTATCGCCGGGGTCAATATGGAATTATACGAAGCGGTTACGGTGGATGGAGCTAACCGGTTCCAGAAAGTAAAAGCTGTCACGTGGCCAGCGGTAAAAGCAGCAGCTCTCATTCTTCTGGTGTTGGCAGTGGGCAATCTGTTGAACGGCGGGTTTGATCAAATCTTCAACTTGTACAATCCGATCGTGGCTGATTATTCGGAAATTCTGGACACATATGTATACAAGACCGCATTTATCGATGCGACGGGATTTGGCTATTCCACCACGGTAGGATTGCTGAAATCAGTCATCAGTTTTGTCTTTTTATTCAGTACAAATGCCATTGTGAATAAGATGTCGGATGGGGGAGGCCTATAAATGAGACAGAGAATAAACCTAACAAATGTACTTCTAGCGCTTGCGCTCGGCATACTTGCGATACTTGCGATATTCCCCTTCTATCAAACTTTGATTGTTTCGTTCTCAACCTTAAATGACAGGGGCAGCGGTCATATTTTTCTTTGGCCGCGTTCCATTGACTTTTCGGCATACCAATATCTATTTGCCGAGGGGTTAGTGACAAGAGGGATGCTCGTATCCATTTTTGTGACAGTCGTGGGCACGGTTGTCAGCATGATCGTAACAACAGCAGGAGCTTATGCTATTTCAAAAAAAACCATGCCTGGCCGTAATGCGATTTTGAACGGCATCATTTTTACGATGTTTTTCTCCGGCGGATTGATTCCTTATTTTCTTACTTTGCAAAATCTTCACTTGCAGAACAATTTGTTTGTCATGATTCTGCCGGTTGCCGTTAACGCTTTCAATCTGATTTTGATGAAAAACTTCTTTGGTACCGTTCCTCCGGCTTTGGAGGAGTCGGCCAAACTGGATGGGGCAAACGATATTACAGTATTGATTCGTGTCGTGGTTCCAGTATCGCTTCCGATTATTGCAACAATCACACTGTTCTATGCGGTCGATCGTTGGAATGAATGGTGGCTCGCAATGCTCTTTATCAATGATCCTAAATATTACCCGCTGCAACTGGTGCTACGAAATGCGATCACTAATCTAAGCGCTCTGCTGAACAGTGCGACGGCTACACAAATGGCGCAAGGCACGTCCAGATTTTACGGGGAGTCTGTGAAGGCCGCCATCATTATGATTTCCGCCCTTCCGATTTTGATCATCTATCCTTTCATACAGCGATTCTTTAATCAGGGTATCATGCTGGGTTCCGTCAAAGGTTGATAATAACAATTATGGATTGTTGTTATAGATAAACATAGTTAAAGGGAGGCTCAATATTATTATGAGAAAGAATCGAATGATGGGTACGGTTGCAGCAGCACTGTTGTTGACGACTGTCTTGTCGGCATGTGGTGGGGCGAACGAAGGGGCTTCGAACGAAAATTTGAAATCGACAGCATCGTCGCCATCGACATCAACGGATACTGTAACTGAAAATGAAAAACTAAAAGTGGCTCTGTGGGGAATTCAGGACACATTTAATGCTGCTGGAAATACGAGTGACACTGTCTTCAATGATCTTCAACAAAAGTTTAATGTAACCATCGAGCCGGTGCAAATTACCTGGAATGATTGGCTCGAAAAATTGAAAGTCTGGGCGGCTTCTTCCCAACTTCCTGATCTCTTTCCAAATGATCTTGCAGGTAACCTGGCTCTTTACACTACCTGGGCCAAGCAAGGGATCATTAAACCGTTGCCCGAAGATTTGAGCCCGTATCCCAACATTCAAGCACTTATGAAGGAACCGTCCATTCAATCATTTAAGATTGACGGTAAATATTATATGATTCCGCGGATGACCTATCCTAGTTCAAGTGATTGGTCGATGGACAGACCAATTTCTTACCGCAAGGATTGGGCTGAACAAGCAGGGTATACCTCGTCGCCAAAATCATTTGATGAATTAGTCGCCATGATCAAGGCTGTTCAAGCACAACATCCTGGAGTAACCGGAATTTCCTTGGCGAACAAGCCGTATCTGCTCACCGCCTTCCTCGGCAGCTTCCCGGAAGAATCAAACGAAAAATCCTGGGTCAAAGAGGACGGGAAATGGATTCCTGCTTTTGCATCCCCGCGGATGTACGAAGGAGTGAAACAATTGCGCACTCTGTATCAGGAAGGACTGTTGGACAAGGATATCGCGATTCAAAAGGATAGCGACGGCACCATGAAGTTTGTGAACGGGCAATCCTTCATGCTCTTCGGTCAGCTTACCGCCACCAATATTGAACCGTTTATTAAGGCGAATCCCGATGTTGAATTTAAGGATGCCTACGGATTTTTGGACTGGTATCCGGCATCGGACGGTCAACGGTATACGTTCGCGGAGACACCGTTCTGGTCGGAACTTTATTTCAGCAATCAAATGAGTGATGCCAAGTTTGATCGGGCGTTACGGCTCGTTGATTACATGATTGGCGATGAATATACAGCAAAACTAAAAAACGGTATTGAAGGTACGGATTATAATGTGGAGAACGGAAAAGCTGTTTCGCTGCTACCGGAAGGCCAAACGCTGGCTGATAAATATCCTTTTACAGATGCCTTAGGTTCTCTTGCATCTTGGTACGGCGGATTTCTCTATTCAGGCCAAAAAGTTGTAAGCTCGGATCCGAATCTTGCGGCATACGACCAAATGTCCATTGACAAGTATAATGAACTTAAAACAACGGCGAAACCTGTGCCTATCAATTTTGAAATCATGACCATGTCTACACCTGCCAAAGACAAAGTCGCCACTTTGCGCACTGATGCTCTGAACAGCCTGTTTAAAGTGGTCATGGGCAAGGACGATCCTGTTGAGATGTGGAAAAAAGAAATTAAAGCTCTGGATGCCAACGGCTTGCAGGCTGCTATCGAGGAAACGACCAAAGTTGCCGCCGAAAAGGGAATCCAATAACGGCAAACAAGGAGGGTGATGCAGAGGGGAACCTTTAGCGCATCACCTTTTTTTCTTTAATAAAAATAATGAAAAGAGGAAGAGATATGAAAGCACCCTTGTTTCGCGATCCGATTCATGACGGCGCGGCGGATCCGGTCATCGTGTGGAACCGTGAAGTACAGGAATGGTGGATGATCTATACCAACCGCAGGGCGACAATAGAGGCAGAGGGGGTTGCTTGGGTACATGGAACGGATCTCGGCGTGGCGTCGTCACGGGATGGCGGAAAAAGCTGGCTGTACCGGGGAACGCTAACGGGGCTCGATCTGGAGTGGGGACGGAATACGTTCTGGGCGCCGGAAATTTATTGGCATGACGGGGTTTACCACATGTACGTCAGTTACATCCAAGGCGTGCCAATCATGTGGGCGGGTCATCGGCGCGACATGGTTCATTATACTAGTAAGAACCTGCTCGACTGGACATTCCAATCCAATCTTGAACTGAGTTCAGACAGCGTCATCGATGCCTGTATCCATGAACTTCCAGGGGGCGGCTTCCGCATGTGGTACAAGGATGAGGAACATGGCTCGCATACGTATGCCGCCGACAGTAAGGATCTTTACCATTGGGAAATTGTCGGTCCCGTTCTTACACATCGGCAGCATGAGGGACCGAATGTGTTCCAACTAAAAGGGTATTACTGGATGATTATCGACGAGTGGAGAGGTCAGGGAGTGTTCCGTTCGGACGACCTGATTACCTGGGAGCGCAATGGGCTTATCCTGGACCAGCCGGGAACACGCGAGGATGACGGCATGATCGGAATGCATGCCGATGTTGTAGTTCAGGGAGAGAAGGCCTATATCTTCTATTTTACCCATCCAGGCAGGACGCCGGACAAAGAAGGTCAGAAGGAAAGCCAGGAGACTCGCCGTTCGTCCATCCAGGCGGCACGACTTGATGTCATAAATGGCCTACTCGTATGTAATCGCGATGACGATTTCGAAATCGAATTATCAATACAAGGCGATACAGATGCAAAGTAAGCTAATCTACAATCAGCCGTTCGAAGCGTATTTATTTGTTTATTTCACGGTTGAGGACTCAGGCGGGTCAGATGACATTCCGTTATTGGAGGGATGAATAAGATGGTAGGCAAAAAGGTTATCGCATACACTGACACCTCGCAAGAGTGGAAACTTGGCCAGAGTATGCATTTGGCTCTTTATGGAAGCGATAGGCTGATTTCGTTGAACTTTGGATACGGAGTACTATTTGCCCCGGCGCATTACGAAAATACATCTGATTCAAAGGCTGGGGTGACCGGAGGACTGGTAAATCCCTGGATTTTCCGCATGTCGGATGGAACGATCGGCGTTGTGGCACAGAGCACAGAAAGCAGTAGTTATAACCAGGTAGAGGTAAGCGTTGCTGCTTCACCGGGTAAGTTGCTGTTCTGGACGACGACGGATTTGGTGTCGTACGAAAGCAAAGGCTTCTTGACGATCACGGAGGACGAGACGATTTCTAGGCCTCAAGTTACCCGGAAGGCAGACACTTATTATATTTCCTGGGAGGGAGATTGCGGGGAGGTGAAAGTCAGCAGCACCACTGATTTTGTTTCATTCTCCGCCCTTTATGACTCTCCGGTCCCTCGTGACGAGATAAGCGTAACTATAGATAACGGTGATGCGTCGTGTGTTTTTGAACTTACCGATTTGGAGAAAGATTATCTGACCCGGAAGCTGGGTCCGTTGGAGAATACCGGAGTCAATCCGATTCCTGACCTCACGGTAAGGGTAAGAGCAAAGCCTGATTTTAAACATTTGCCCAAACTCACTGCACTGTATAACGATTCGTCTACTGCCGAGAAGAGGGTGGAATGGGATCAAGCAGCATTTGATTCGATTCCTTTTCATCAGCCGGGAACCTATATGATTACAGGAAAGGTCGACATACGGGAATATGCCTGGCCCATGATCACTCAGCGGGCAGATCCGCATGTGGTCTTGTATAAGAACAAGTACTACTTTATTGCTACAGATGACGACCTGCAGGAGCGTTTATACATTCGTGTTTCTGATACGCTGGAGGGGATAGCCGACGCACCGGATCACCTTATTCTGAATCGGAATCCATCCGGCGATATGTCAGGGCTCTTCTGGGCGCCGGAACTTCATCTTATAGGCAACAAGCTGTCCATACTGTTTGCCGCCTCAACAGAAAGTTCGCCCGAAAATTGGTGGAGAAACGTCCAGTGCCGAGTAATGCAGCTTGTCGGCAGTGATCCGCTAAGTGCCTCGGATTGGGGACAAGCACAGCGCGTTATGCAGAAGGAATCCAATGTCCCGTTATATAACGGCACTGGTATCACCTTGGATATGACCTATTTCGAGGTGAATGGTACTCATTACTATATGTGGTCACAGCGAGACCTGGCGGAGGGAATGGATTCGGCCAATCTGATGATTGCGGCAATGAATCCCGAGAATCCGGCCTCTATTGCCAGCGTCCCCATTTGCCTCGCCAAACCGCAGTTTGGCTGGGACCGACAGGGAGAAGTAAATGAAGGTCCTTATATGATCAGGCACCATGACGATGTGTACGTAACATTCTCTGGCAGCAACACCGACAACACCTATGCGGTAGGTCTTCTGTCCGCCAAAGCGACTGCTGATTTGCTGCGGCCGGGAAGCTGGAAGGTAACGGGTTATCCTGTGCTTGCGTCCAACCATGTGTCCGGTCAACTCGGTCCGGGGCATAACGCATTTATTAAAGATGAGAACGGAAATGATGTCATGGTGTTCCATGCCAGGCTAAACGGAGAAGAACGCTGCACTGGGATGCGCACTGTGCATTGGGCCTTTGACGGTTCTCCAATTCTGTATATGACGCCGGAACGGGAATTGAAGCCGGAGTTCAGAGCGGTAACTCTCTGTATCCGAGTTGTGGGTGAAAGTGAGGATGTGACCAGTCGCACAGAGGACCTTGCCGATTACAGCAGCCTGCTTACCTATGTCAAGGGTGCGGGCGAAGATGATAATCATGTTTTTGGTGAGCGTGAATCCGCAATGTATGCCGCTGTTCGGCGGACTTGTGAAAGTGACTACACCTTACTCAATAGTGGAAAACCCATCCTGTACCCGGTTAGTAGCTATGCTGCTAATCCAATTGGTTCGGGATTAATGAAGTCGCCCCATCTGTTTCGCAAACCGGATGGAACGTTTGGATTGATTGCGGGAAATAACAACGCCGGAAGCCAGATTTATCTTTGGGATACCGACGATTTAATCGCCTACCGAAATGAACGCCTGCTGCTGTTGAACACCACAGGCATTGATGTTAAGGACCCCTGGGCTATATTCGATGATGAAATTCAGGCTTACCGTATCCGCTGGACAGGAGGAAATGGCCGATTTTATGAGACGCTCACCAACCTCATAGAAATATTGTCAGTTACGGAAATTGAGAATAGAGGCCGGCCATTTGTGCGTAGCCCCTTCCCGGTTGTATCGGGGCCTTTTTCGGAACTGAAATTATCGAAAGTGGAGTATGAGCGAGTTGTTTTGAAATACTCCGGAATTGTCCATACCGCAGTAGAACCTCAGACCGTGACCGTCCGATTTGGAGAGATCGCAGCGCTCCCGGATAAAGTGAAGTGTTGGTACAGTGACGGGTCTTCGAAGCATATGGGGGTTGAATGGGACACAACCCATATCGAATTTCTTACTCCCGGGGTCCACACCTTTAACGGAACAGTCAAGCAAGAAGTTTATGCCGCCCCTTTTATCAAGTATCGTGCAGATCCTTATATTACGAAGGGAAAGGACGGCTATTATTACTTTACTGCAAGTTACCCCATTAACGGTGACGAGGACTCTGAGGGGTATGACCGGATTGTTTTGCGACGCTCGAAATCGCTGGAGGGACTTGGCGGAACCGTTAACCTGGATGGCAGCGTCAGGGAGGAAGTACATGAGATTGTAATTTGGGATGAGAAGAAGTCCAATACCAATCACCGCTTTGTCTGGGCGCCTGAGATTCATCAAATACAAGATAAATGGTATGTGTTCCTTACCTCAAGCCGGAGCCAATCTGATATATGGGCGATTCGACCGTCAGTTATTTCCTGCGGAGGCGATGGGGATCCTTTTAAACCAGGGAACTGGGATATGGAAGCGAAATATTGCGAGCCAATGGAAGAGGATATGATAGCTTTTAGCAACTTCTCGCTGGATATGACCTATTTTGAAAGCGGCGGAGAACATTATGTTGTATGGGCTCAGTATGTCGGCCACTCCTGTCTGTTAATCGCAAAGATTGATCCAAATCGCCCATGGGAGCTCACCAGTAAATCTGTAATCCTGTCCACACCGGAATATGCTTGGGAAAAGACGACAGACGGAAATACGATGATTGACGAGGGACCGGCGGTTATTAAGCACGACGGGACAGTCTACTTGGCATTTTCGGCTTCCTCAGTTAATTGGTCTTACTGCATAGGAATAATGACTGCAAGCGAGGGTTCGAATCTTCTGGATCCACAGAATTGGATTAAAAACGGGTATCCCGTGCTGGCGACAGACGATTTGGCAATTCAGTTAGGGCCTGGCCACAACTCTTTTACCGTAGACGAACTTGGTAATCCGGTGATTGTATATCACGCAAGAACTCCTGGTGAGAAAGAGGGATCGGGAAATGGCGGATTAGGTGATCCTGGAAGACATGCCCATATCAAGCGGGTGCACTTTAAGGCAGATGGCGACATCGTGTTCAACATGATGCCGGAAGAAGAACTGAATCCGCATTTAAAGAAAGTAACCTTAAACGTTGTAGTCAAGAATGACGTTAGATAAATGCACATTTTGAAAATTAGACCGAACATTCTGCCTAAAATTCAAGCCTAGTTATTAACGAACGTTTTGAGAAAAGTGTGTTGTCGTTAGCATTACTTTTTCGGATATTGGAACTCATTGTATCATGACACCAAGATCCCATAAGCAATGAGCGATTAATCCTGTTCTTTTCTGGAACAGGAAATCGCTTTAGCATAGCTTTCTCAATCGAATATCTAATAGATTCACTTGTATCCTGAATTTATTGAAAGCGCTTAATTTAAGGGGGTGATGCATGCTTTAAATGTCTATACGGATAGTGTCTTCTGCTGGAATTTGGAAAATGTCGAAAGTAAGGACTTGAGTAGAACGATAATAAAAACTCATTAAAAAGATAATTAAAGGAGATGAAGTGAAAAATGTTAACTATGAGAAGCAGAAAGAATTTAAAGTTTTTGTCCATTCTTATTGCATGTGTGATGTTGTTAGTTACATTGTCGGTATCTTATCCAGCAGAAACTCATGCTGCAACTACTTTAAATACCTATGCAGCGCCTTCAGGGGTTCCACAGGATACAACCTTTAGTGTAAAGGTACGTGTTCCTGGAGGAGCATGGATAGATTTGGATGAATATCAAACTAGAATCGGGGGACCCAGCAGAGCTTCGTTTGCCTCCTTTGTAACTTTCGATAGTAACGGCCCGATAGAAATGTCGGTAACTTATAACGTCGGAACCATATCGTCGGTGAAAATCCGTCCTTCAGCTAAGGGTATTACGCCTAGTATCAGTGGGAATACGGCGACATTTACCGTTCCCGGTCCTATGAAGCTTGTTTTGGATGTTAATGATAATGTAGACAACGATTTGATGATTTTTGCCAATTCACTAGAAACGAATATTCCTAATGCATCAGACCCGAATGTCATTTATTATGGTCCTGGTAATTATAGCGGGGACATTACAGTTCCAAGCGGCAAGACACTGTACCTTGCTGGTGGAGCTGTGGTCAGAGGTGGAATCAATGCGGATGATACTACCAATATCTCAATAAGAGGCCGTGGTATTTTACTCCAGCCTGGCGGAGAAGGTATTTCTGTTGACCGATCAAGCGGAGTTACCATCGATGGTATCATCGTTAATGGCTTTGCTAATTTAAATAGTGGCGGTTACGGTATTGACCTACAGAATTCAAGCAATGTTAACATTAATAATGTAAAACTACTCGCTTATAAAAAGTGGTCAGATGGTATTGATATGATGGCATCAAACGATGTTAGCATTAATGATGTATATATACGTACCGGTGATGATGCCATTGCTGTTTATTCATCACGTCCCGATTTTAATGTTTTTGGCAGCACCAGCAATATCAGCGTTACCAACTCTGTTCTTATGAATGGCCTGGCTCATCCGATTAATGTAGGAACACATGGAAACTATGATAACCCGGATCGTATTGATAAGCTTACCTTTTCAAATATTGATATCCTGACACACAATCCCTTGTATGCAGTAGGGTTCATCTCTGTGACTGCCAGTGATGAGAATATGCTGACCAATGTGTTATTTACGGATATTCGTTGGGAAGATGTGCTCGTGCAAAAGTTTATCGATATCATCACTTACAAAAATGCAGGATACAGTAAGGCTCCAGGCCGAGGAATTAATGGTGTGACGATCAGGAACTTCTCATATAACGGAACCCTTACGGGTACTAACCAGATTTACGGCAATAGTGCCACCCGCATAACTCAAAATGTAATCTTTGAGAATCTGAAAGTCAACGGGAATGTTATAACCAGTGCAAGTGCAGGGAATTTTGCTATCGGCAATTATACCGGCAATATCAACTTTGTACCCGCAGGAGAGGCCTATAACCGGGTTCAGTCGTTCAACTTCCAGACCAGATACATGAGGCATCAAAACTATGTGGGTCGGGTCGATGCAAATGTATCTCCGGTTGCTGATTCGCAATGGAAGATTGTTCCCGGACTTGCCGACCCATCAAGTATTTCTTTTGAATCTGTCAATAAACCTGGCTATTATTTAAGACACTCCACCTACAATATAGCATTGAGTCAAAATGATGGAACAGGTAGTTTTGCACAGGATGCAACGTTCAGGGTGGTAACGGGGTTGGCAGACAGCACATGGTCATCATTCCAATCTTACAATTATCCTGACAGGTATATCAGACATTCCAATAATGTTCTATCCATTCAGCCTATTTCTACAACGCTAGAGAAGGCGGATGCAACCTTTAAGCTGGTCAATTAAATTATTTTTAAGATGGCTTTGATGATATAAATGCTTGAAAAAGGCTGTAGATAACTGCAGCCATGGACGAGACATGAAGAGCTGCACATAATTGAACGAGCTAGTAGCCTGTATTTCGGAACGTTTGTAAAGGGTTAACGGGTTGCAACAAGATAGGTAGTAAGCTCACGACACTATCATAAAGCAACCGACTGAGGTGATTCCTGTATAGTACAGGAGTCATCTTTTTTGTTGTTTAGGAAATTATACAATACAAAAAAATGTGGATAACTCCGAAAAAAAAGGGAGGGGGGATGAATGTGAGAAACCAGGAGACGTTGAAAAAACGAGGAATCATCCGTCAGATTTTAAAAGATCACTTTCATAGATTCATGGAAATGCACGGACATCACCTACTTGAGGGACTTCGTAGCAGTATTACAGAAACGGTGAATAAGGCTATATGTTGTGGTACGCGGGATATGGGCTACGCGCGATATGAATGTAAGGGATGTACGAAAGGAACGCCGGAGCCGGTGTTTATTTGCTTTACCTACAAAAGCCGTTTTTGTCATGGATGCGGAAAAAATATATGGATGAATGGGCAGAAAAGCAGCAGGAACGTATCTTGAATGTGCCTCACCGCCATTTGGTTTTTACAGTGCCGGAGGAATTGCGTAAGGTGTTTTTTCAAGACCGGCGTAAGTTAAATGAACTGAGTAACCAAGTGGCCAAAGTGATTCAGTATTATCACCGGCGAAAAAATAAAAGTAAGAGATACGAAGTGGGTGTCATTACGGTAATTCATACGTTTGGCCGTGATGTAAAGTTTAACCCACACATCCACTCGCTCATTACAGAAGGAGCGTTGGACCGGAACAAGGAGTGGAGAAAAACAGAGTTCATCTCGTATGAGTACTTGCGAAAGTCGTGGCAAAAGCTACTGCTGGATCTCATGGTGAAATGGTATCTAGAAGAAGAACGAGTAAGGAGACTGGTGAATCAGTTGTACCAGCGCTACCCGAAGGGGTTTTACGTGAATGCGGAGCAACGGATGAAAGATGCGCG